>JAYYDR010000112.1:0-18273 GCA_036160735.1 Thermoplasmatota archaeon | reverse complement strand
GTGTGCTTCGTAAGTAACTCCACATTCGTCGCATTGATCGCCTCTAGCGCCTTCAGCTCCACAATTTGGGCACTCTCCTTCCACGTATCTATCGGGGAGGAATCGCCCTCCATCTTCTCTTATCTCGTAATATTGTTGCATCACTTTCCGCTCAAAAAGTCCAGCATCCAATAATTTCATGAAATTCTCTGACACAATATCGTAATGTTCAGGATCGCTAGTTCTGTTAAACAAAGAGCCTCCAAATTCAGACCCCCGTGGGTCGATATTCGGCTCCCAACTACAACCTAATTCCAGCAATACATTTGTGTTGATTTCATGGTATTTATCGACAACTTCCTGAGGTGAAATTCCTTGGGTTTCAGCTGTTACGGTAATTGGGGTTCCATGCTCGTCTGAACCTGAAACCATCAATACACGATTGCCTTTCGCTCTTTCAAAGCGTGCTTGGATGTCAGGTGGCAAATAGCAACCTGCAACGTGTCCTAAATGAAGTGGACCATTGGCATAAGGCCACGCCACGCAAATCAACACGTGTTCCCCTGACATGCGCTTCACCCAACCCGACGGATGGGATAAACTACATGAGTTCTATGTTAGGAACAATGGCGAAGACTCAAGAACTATACTCTCTAGGGTTATTTGGGCCGATTGGCTGAGGAGTTCGTTGAACCCTATGGCAGACTACACAATGCTTGTCGTATATTCATCCCTTGCACTGGGTGTTTCTTTCATGTGTTCTATGTTGGAAGCAGTATTGCTTTCCATGTCTACATCTCATGTTAGCATCATGAGTAAATCTGGCGACAAGAATGGAAAAAGATGGTCACGTCTAAAGGAAGATGACTCAGTAAAACCACTTACTGCGATACTAACCCTCAACACTATTGCACATACAATGGGCGCTGCAGGAGTTGGTGCAGAGGTAGCCAGGATTTGGGGAGACGATAGTCTTACTATCGCTTCAGTAATACTAACATTGGCGGTATTATTCCTTTCCGAAATTATTCCAAAAACCATCGGGGCGGCATATTGGAAGAAACTAGCACTCCCATCAGGTTACATCTTATCAGGCATGACAAAAGCACTTGCACCATTTTTCACACCTTTATTGCTGTTCAAGAGGCTGCTACCGAAGGAAGAGTCAGTATCTGTTACAAGAGACGAATTACACGTTTTGGCTGACATAAGCGAAGAAGAGGGAGAGTTAGAGGAAGATGAGGAAGCGGTCATTCACAACCTACTCGCGCTAAGAGAAACTCCTGTGAAGGATATCATGACGCCGAGAACAGTTACGTTGGCGTTTGACCATGGTTGGACAATAAGGCAAGTATTGGATGAAACTAAGATTCTGAGATTTGGTAGAATGCCTGTATACGAAGAATCAATCGATCAATTATCTGGATTTGTCTTGAGGTCTGATATCCTAATGGCTGCCTCAATGGACGAGTGGGATAAGCAATTGGTTGAATTAAAGAAACCAATACTAACAATCGGTATGGATGATAGTGTTGACCTTGCTCTAGAGACATTCTTGAAATCAAAAGTCCAAATCCTTGCTGTAACAGATGACTTTGGTGGGACTGCTGGTTTAGTAACAATGGAAGATGCGATAGAAACATTACTTGGAGAAGAAATTGTAGACGAGTTAGACGAGCATGAAGACATGCGGGAATTGGCACGTGAACAAGCAGGTGTAGCAGAAGAAGAGTGATCAGAGAATTTTATTTTCTATCCATTCGACAATTAGTTTATCTCTATCCTCATTAACTCTGTTTTTAGAATGTGTGAGAGACTTTATTAGATGTCCAGTGATATCTAAGTCTTGACTCATCAGCAAATCGTAATGATATCTGCCTAGTCTAGTATCATTCTCAGATTGCAATAGTAAAATCGGGACTTTTGGCAACCCCCAATGGGGGACATCAATGTCCTTCCACTCTAAACCACCTGCTTCAGGATGAATCTTATTGAAACCTCTTAGTGCCCATCGTTTCAACATTGGCAACATGAATGATATTCTTCCTGACATCTGTTCTAAGATTGGTGAGTATGCCGCCATTGGCGATTCGAGAATAAGAGTACCATAGTTATCCTTCCACCATCCTCTATGTCTTGAATGATGCATTCCTATTGAAATGAAGCCACCTAGGCTGTGTCCGTAAAAGTGGATTTTATTGACTCTTGAAACGTCGACACTTTCCAATATACACTTTACGTCTGAAATCACTTTCCCAGCCGTCCACTCTAGAGTATCTGGTGCCATTCCATGACCACGTGAATCGATTGCTAGTGTGTGTAATCCTCTATCTCGAAACAGTAGCATTCTTTCTGTGTATTTTTCACTTGAAGATTGCCAACCATGAATGAATACAGCCATGTCTGATTTCTTATCTTGATAATTTATGAAGCCGTAAACATCAACCCCGTTATTGTCTACCTGAAGCACTTCCCATCTTGGGTCGTTGAATGGTGGGCTTCTTTTCTCTGGGCCTGTAAAAATTAGACGCAATAACAACTGATGCACTAGTAGTAATGTTGTAAAAACTATAGCAATGAATCCATAAGGAATCAAGATAGAAATTGCCAGTGTAGTAACTATTACCGCTAAAGTCTGTCTACCATCCCACGTCGCCACACGGCGGTTCATGCTTAGTCCTCAGATTCTTCTTCAGTTGATTCTGATTCCTTTGGTTTTGCTTTTGCAGCTGCTTTTGCCTTGGGTTTATCTTCTGACTCTGATTTTGCACTTGCTCTAGCCTTTGCCTTTGCTGCAGCCTTTTCTTGTCTCTTCTGAGAGCTCTCTTGCCATTTGTCACCGAAATCGCCAAGGGATTCAAAGCGTGCTAGCCATCCTGTTTCGTCACCTGTAGATACGTGCTTGACCAGGTATGCGCTGAATAATAGGTCGACTGTGCCTTGAGAATAGTCTGAATTTTTCTTGAAGAAGAAATTAACTATCCAAAATAGTATGAACACGACACCTGTTATGAACCATGGAAGACCTGTGGTACCGATGTTTTGGAAGTTTGCCATTATCAGAATCAAACCTATAAGTGAAAGGAAACCAATACTATTGTTCAAGATAGCATGAATGAAAATTGGTTTGTTACCTGAAGAGTTGATGTATTTCGTTCTGGAAACGAACTCTCCAATATTTCGACCAGTCCAAATTGGTAGAACAAGCCAGTTCAGTGTGATCATTAGAAGCGATGCAATCCATCCTAATGTCAGATCAGAATCCGCTCCGGTCGAGATGATACTCAACAGACCTATTGCCACACCGAAGTTCCATCCAAAGTTGATTAGCCAACCAATGTATCTTGGCATTTTTCCGGCCAATTCATATCCTTCAGGTAGACCTGTAGGACGGATTCTTTCTGGTTTCTCACGGGACTTCGCTGCTTTGGCTGCCCTTGCTGGCCTTGCTGTTTTTTCTTTTGGAGCCGCCTTTGCGACCGCTTTGGCTGCTTTTGGCTTAGCCTTTGAAACTGCTTTAGCCGCCTTTGGCTTAGCCTTCGCGGGTTGTGCTTCGTCTAAATTATCGACCTTGTCAAGTAATCCCATTATCTCCACCTCAACTGTACATTGCGCCTACTGCGCGATATATTTCGAAATCATCACTTTGAGTGAACTTCAAGATTGCATCATCTGGCATGTCGCCAAGCAATTTATCCACAACCCCAAAGAATTCTGCTCTATCTTCGTCGTCTGATCCTAATGGATTGGACGCTACGGACTTGTAAATTTCAAATTCTGCTGATTGAGTGAATGCTATGACATCTGCCTCTGGTAATTCACCGAGGAATCCGTCAATGATCGAAACGAACTCTGTGAAAACATCCTCATCGGTGTCTTCTTCGTCGTATTCTTCATCATCTTCATCGTACTCATCAGCGACATATTCCTCATCTTCGGATTCGATTAGTTCACTTAAATCCGCTTCGCCTGAAAGAACGGCTTTAATCAGCTTCCTTTCAGACATGAGTTGTTCGAGAGAAGGTCGTAATTCACGTAAGACTTCTCTGTCGCCATCTTCTTTTGCAGCCTGGTACTCTGGTTTGAGTCTCCTTAGTTCGTCTTCAACGGTTTGGAGTTGTGAATTTAATTCAACCAACGTCTCCCCATCAAGATGACTTTCCTCTTCTGCTTCTGCATTGAGTAATTGTACGGTAGGTGAGTCTCTAATCTCAGCAATCTTGTCATCGCGCTGCTCTTTGCGCATTACAATGATATCACGGTCTAATTCATGTCCGAATCTGTCTGAATATCTCTCGAGTAGGCTACCGACTTCACCTTCGCCAATTCGGTCTATGTGACCGTACACTTGCTGTAGCGGCTTACCACTTTTCTTCGCATAAAGACCTGCATAGGAATCTTTCGCTGGTTCTTCAGCTACCGGCTCGGGTGCTGGACTTGGGGGAAGTGCTTCGATTGCTTGAGCCTGAGGTTCAGGCGCTGGGGGCTGTGGTACTGCTGGCGTTGGAGCAACAGGTGCTGTTGGTGCAACGGGTGTTGTTGGAGCAGGAGGCGTAGGAATTTGTGTAGGCGCTGGAGGCATGGGGGCAGCGGAATTGGGTGGTAAAGGTAAACCCGGCGCTGGTGGCATTGGCATTCCTGGTGCGGGTGGTGCAGGCATTGGTGGAAGACCTGGCATAGGAGGCAAATCATTGGCTTTCTTGTCTCTTTTACGCAGACCCATCAGTGCACCTCATACCCTGTGGGAGGTAGTCTACCCTTGAACGTTCCCATTGATAGATGCATACGTAGTATGGAATTACGTCTATTTTACTAACTTCGCCCATCCCTTCAAAACAAGGAATGTTGCACCTGCTTCATGAATCTCAACAACATCTCCTGCTGCTGCTTCTACTACACGTTCATCAAATCTAGCAACCGCGTCATCTACCGTCATCTCTACACGGACTAGTTCATCTCGAGAGAGTGCAATACCTTCACTCAAACAATCAAATGAATCTGATTTATCCGGATCCAAACGGCTAAGCGGAAACTCAGTTACACGCATTCCACTTTTCCCATGCAATGAACCTGGCCACCTAATTTGGCGACGTGTATCAATAGTAACAACTTCATCAGTTTCGCCAGCACTACCCAGTACAACGCTGGTGTCGGCCCGAATCAAATTCTGAAATAGCAAACCGTGGTTGTTGAGTGCTGTTAATCTCCCGTCTATTACTCTCTCTCTTCGGCTAGAATCTTGCATTAATTCCGCAAGTTTCTCAATACTAGATTTGCCACGTAAACCCTTTACTCCTTCCCTGTCCATCATCTCCTGAAGGTTTGCTGTGATTGTATTGAGTAATTTCACATCACCTTGATTGATTTGATCTAATTTTGAAATAACAGATTTGATTCCTTTTGATACTCTTTTTGCCCAACCTGTAGAATTTGGATCTCTGGACCGCTCTAACAAATCACTGACTTCTACGCCTTCACCGCGAATATGGCTTACCAGTTCTCTCCTAGCTTCGGAATCTAAGTGAAAAAATTTCGGATCTCTGTAGTGTAAATGGAATCCGCGATGTCCAGAAAATGTAACCTGTAGGTGGTCTTCATTAAAGCCAAAATCAGGCTCTAGAAAATCGTTCCACAATGACCATGCTTGTTCCTGAATCACGCTAATCATCGCTGGAAAGTCTTTGTCGGTAACTCCGGGAAGGTGGTCACCATCCAAATCAAAAATCAAATCCGCACCCAGCCAATTTTTATCAGCCATCTTCATTTCATGCGGTTTCTTCCAATAAGCAGTGGAGTAAAAACATGAATGTTGAGGTCTTTCGCAAATAAATCGGCGTACATCATTCATGTCAGAGAATGCTTTGTGTCTAATCGGAGTACCGCCTCCGAATGGTATGAACATCCATTCCCTCGTTCTCAATCTCGGAGGTGTCCACAATTCTGCAGTACGGTAATATTGAGTAAACCGATGTGCGAATCTTGCCCAGCCTGAAACAGTACCACCTCAACTTAGTGGGTGACTAGGAGAGACTTGAACATTCACTCTTTCCAGAATCGAGTCTGTCTTTGAATTTCCACTGTTGCGGTATCTGCGCCAGTAGCCTCGACGTAATGTTCCCAGCAAAGATAGTGTTTCCCGTAAACCATTGCCTCGCCAAATGTTAGCCTTATTCCGCATTCATTGCAGCGTGGACCGATTTCGCCATTAGGCGTCTGTGCGAGTTCGATATGTTCGTGCGGCACTGTTCTCCCTCGATGTTCCGTTGTTGGTACAGCCTTTGAATTTGGTGGGTTACCACTTAACATCAGAAGGCTCTTCGCAAAGTGCTAGTAAATCCAATGCGACTTCACAGGATTCTGATACTTCGGGAAGGGGGTCATGTAGAAAATTTTCCAAAACTGGTTTCGCCCTTCGGTCACCGATCGCTCCGAGCGCTTCTGCTGCTTCATGTCTAACCATTACGTGCTCGTTTTCATTAGACAAAACCTCGATTAAGGTTGGTACTGCATGGCTATCCTGCATTTGACCGAGAACGTATGCCAATTCATGTCTTAGTAATGCACTACTGGCTGTGAATCCCGTGCACAGAATTTCTACTGCCTCTTTCGACCGATTATTTCTGAGTGAAAAAACTGCCCGCATTCTTTCGAACATTTTTGTTTCTTCATTCAATAAGGTCTCTGCGAGTTTAGTTATCCTCGCCTCAGTTGAAGGGGGAGCTGGGTCAACAGAACCATACTCTGATACACCAGGAACTCTGTCTGCTACGCTCATTGCAACACCTACTCTTCAGCACCAATGAATTTCAAGTTATCAACATCGAAAGATGATTCAATAAGTCCAATACTCTGACCTTCTTTCAAGAATTTTCGAATTGATTCTCTACCTTCGGGTTTGTAGTCGATTGTTCTGTCGTTGACATACATAGTTACGAATTTCTTGTTGGTATCATCATCGATACCTCTACCCCATTTTTTTGCAAATTGTAGGGCGACATCGGGATTTGAAATCGAGTGTTCTATGCTCATCTTTGTGTACATAGTAATGTCTTCCATCATTTTTTGGCCAAGGTCTTTGCGAACTACGTTGCCGCCTAATGGCATTGGTAGGCCACCTGTTCTCTCATTCCACCATACTCCTAAGTCTACAAGAACATCTAAATCATGCTCGACATAGGTCAATTGACCTTCGTGTATAATCAAACCCGATGTGTAGGTACCGTCCAAAATTTTTGGAATAATCTCATCAAATGCAACTACCTCGTAATCCAGATCTCCCCAGCACATCTTTATTCCAAGGTACGCGCTTGTTTTCAAGCCTGGAACTGCGATGGGATTTGACTGAGCTTCTTCAATTGTGACTCCTTTTTTGGTTACAATCATTGGACCATATCCTTCGCCCATCGATGCACCGCAATTCATCAATGCATAGTCTTGGGCTATGTCCGGGTAAGCGTGAATGCTGACAGCAGACACCTCTAATTCCTTATTCATTGCTCGGTGATTTAGTGTTTCAATGTCTTGTAATTCGTGAACGAATTTATATCCCGGAGTTGGAAATGCATTTGTCGTCATTGCGTAGAACATGAATGCATCATCGGGGTCAGGCGAATGACCAATTCTGACTATGACATTTCCTTCTTCATCTCGGGGTAATTCGGCGGCCATGTCTGCGCCGAGCCATACCCCTTTCAAAAGACCACCGAAGTCGAATTGAATTCAGAATAACACACATTGAAGAAAGAGACATCGCTGCAGCGGCAAACCACGGTGGTAATACTAAGTTGTGCGAGTGGTACAAAGCACCCATAGCAACCGGTAAAGCTAGCATATTGTAACCAAATGCCCACACAAGGTTTTGCCGGATATTCATCCTAGTTTTACTTGCAAGGTCTAGTGCGTCAATGGTTGTCATCAAACCGTCTCTTGTCAACACTATATCGCTCGAAATATCTGCAACACCAGTTGCTGAAGAGACAGCAATACCAAGGTTAGATGCTGCGAGTGCGGCAGAATCATTGATTCCGTCACCAACCATGGCGACGTTTGACAGACTCTCGACCAGTTCTAACTTGTCTTCAGGTGTTTGATTACTCCTTGCATCAGTTATGCTCAATTCTTCTGCGACTCGAGAAACCTCTGCATCGTTATCGCCACTGGATAATATCACCGAATCTAAAAATCTCAAAGCATCTGATGCGTCTTCTCTTATCGTATCCTTAACTCTGATTACTCCAAGTAAGGATTCCCCTTGTTTGACTTCAATCCCATCTTGTCCTTTGCCTACAGAGTAGGATTTTCCGTTGATTTTTCCCTCAACTCCCCATCCAGGAATTGTAGTTACATCACTCGCTTCATATGTGTCAGGGCAAGTTTTTACTATTGCAGTTGCGATGGGATGGTTTGTATGTTTTTCTAACGATGCAGCAATTTTCAGACATTCCTCATTATCTGCAACGACTTCAAAATCACCGGTTGTAAGTGTTCCAGTTTTATCAAAAACAACTACATCAATTTTTGATGCTGCTTCAAGTGCTCTATGTCCTTTCAGAAGAATCCCGTTTTTTGCACCAACACTGGTTCCCACAAATAGTGCAATTGGTGTTGCAAGACCCATGGCACAAGGGCAAGCGATTATCATGACAGTTATTCCCATACGAAGAGATGATTCTGTACCCATTGTAGGCCTCCAAAATACGAAGGTAGATATCGCCAATATTATTACTAACGGAACGAATATTCTTGCAATTTTGTCAACAGTTTTCTCGATTTCTGCTTTTTGTGATTGAGATTTGTCTACTAGCCTAATTACCTCATCAATTCTGCTTGAACCACTATCAGCCGCAGCTCTAATTACTACACTACCATCAACGACTGTACTTCCTGCCCAAACAGGGTCACCAGCTTTCACGGGAACTGGCATGTTCTCGCCTGTAATTACTGACTGCTCTACATCGGTTCTTCCACTAAGTATAGTACCATCAACAGGAACCACCATTCCTGCACTTAGCGATAATTCGTCGCCAACTTCAATATTCCCTACACTAACCATAGAAGAAAGTTCAGCAAAGGATGAAGTTGCTGAACTCCTTGCTAATGATTCCAGACTATCACCAAAACCAACAAACGCAATAACGATGAATGTAGCCTCCCACATTGCCTGATCCATATTTGTTAGAGACCATAGTAATGCACAAAAGAATGCTAGTAAAACAAGGGTGTACATATTTACACCGTAAAAAATAGAATTTAGTCCCTTTTGTAATACCTTCCAGTTTAGACTCAGAACTAAACACATCGAAAATAACCCAAACATTGTCTGTTCATTTTCTGCAGCCATTATGTAGTACATCGCTAGCAGAGAATAAACTAAAGCAATCGAGGAAATTTTTATTTCGCGTTTTGATTCTTCTTTTTCAGATTTCCATTTTTGAAAATAATTGATTGGCATCGATGCTTTGTATCCAGATTTATTTACTGCGGCGATTACATGTTCCACATCTACAGTTCCACTAAAATTCGCTGAACCTTTTGCCAGGTTAACCGCAACATTACTTATTCCATCCAATTCAGAGATAACCGATTCAACTCTGCTGACGCAAACAGCACATGTCATGCCGTCGACGTCTATTGTCGCCATGGTTACTTCCAGTCAACGCGAACATTTCAAGTGGATGGTATCTTGGAAAGAAAAAATGGAAACTGAAAGTAACTTAATCTCGGATTGTATAAATTTTTCAACCAAAAACTAGCGTTATACTTTCAAGCCCCGTCCCCTCTAGCCAAAACAGGGCGGGGTTTGTGCGACGTAAGTTTGGCTTGCTACTGACACTATTTGCAATCGTATCTCTTCCCTTTGCATCAGCTGTTCCATCTGGACTAACATATCTAGATTCAACATGGTCCTCGCTTGAAGGAGATGGTGGGGAACTAATTGCAATGAATCCAAACGGCACAATTCTTGCTTCTTACCATGGCAAAGACATCATCTTCTTCGACGCAACTACTCTAGAAAGAACAGGTAGCATTAGTTTTGACGAAGACATATCAGCAATGAAATTCAATCCGAATGGTTCTTTGCTTGCTGTAAATAAGAGGTCTACTGTGCATCTAAAAGAATCCATAAGGTTGATTGACGTAAATCAAATGCAAGTCTTGGAAAGTAGCGTACAAGCAGATGATAGTTTTAGAAACATTGCATGGAGTGTGGATGGAACTATTTTGGCAGCGCAAGGGTATGACGGAGACGTCGAGCAATATAGAATCCCTAGTCTGACGCTAAAAAATACCCTCCAAGAGGTACATGTCGTTGATGTAACATGTATTGATTATCGCTTGGACGGACAGTACATTCTTACTGGAGATGAAGCTGGAAGATGGGCTGTATGGGATTTACAAGGACAAAGACAGGGACCCTATCGTGAGTTTGGCCAAGAATTGTTCGATTGTAAATTCTCTCCGGATGGTAATGACCTCGTGTTCCTTGGCGAAGATGGCAATTTTACCGCTAGAATATTCGGAGGAGCAGAAAAACATTCTATGCTGGTGGAAGGCGGAAAGGAAATTATATTCTCAAAAAATGGCAATCGGATGCATATCGCAGTTGATAGAGGAAGCTCATCTGGCCTTTACACATACAATTACGAAACCTTTGATCTCACACAAAACACGTCTTTCTTTCACACGGTGGAAGATATAGAAATTCTGGAGGACAATTCTAGTAGACTACAATCAATATTTGTTGCTGCAGGAACTGGAGAAATTGCTGTTTACCTACGTGAATTGATTCCATTTGGGTATAACGCTCCAGGTGTTGACTTAGATGGAGACAACGTTCCCGACAATCTTGACCCTGACGATGATGGAGACGGTGTGAACGACGATTGGGATGATGATTTTGGGTGTGATGCACCAGAGGGTACACCTTGTTCCAGATATCCTGATTTAGAAAAAATACGCAAGCTTGAGATATTCATTGGAAAGGAGTTTGTAGTCAGAGACTCGATAACACTACCAACTGAGGATTCAAGCAATATCAGAAATCTCAGTCGAAATTCTATTGCTAGAGACCAAGTAATCAGTGCTAGCGAGACACAACGTTTTGCAGATGCAATATGCCAGAATATGGATCACGGTGACATTGTTGATCAATTGAAGGATACGATTGAGATTTCTAGCGGAGAATTAGGTGATGCTGTTGTTAGTTGCGAAGTCGTGAGTGGGATGGAATTGGTTCGTGATGGAGATTCTACGACGCAAATCACGATTGCAATAACAACTACATTCCAATATGCCACAATGGTTACCCTTCCACTAGACATCAGACTGAGCGAACAGACTCTACCAACAGATGGTGCGATTGCCTGGTTAGCGCCTGCGCATCCAATTTCCCTAACATTTAGTGGAGATGGTGTTGAAACCGCAAAGATACCACTCTGGTGGAATGATGGAGAAACCACTGCATCAATTACCATCAATCAGGTCTCAGTCAAAAATCCAACAGCAGTAGATAGTTTGCTTGATTATGCACTTCATCCCTTAGCATTTTTGCTATATCTGGCAATTGTTGGCGGAGTTCTAACTTTATTGATAAGGAAGCAAAACGAAATCGATTTCAACATCGATGATGATGAGCAAGATGAAAATGAATTAGCCGATTCAGAAGATGAAATTATAGAAGAAACTAGGAGCTTCGATTTAAGAGATGGTAACTCTGAAGATGATGTAAGACCAACTAAACCAAAACCGATTGAGAATTCTACAAAAAGAAAAGTTGCTAGAAAAGAAAGACAAAGTATTGAGTCCTCTTCAAACATTGACATCAAACCTCAAAAAATCACAAAGAGAAGAAAAGTCGCCTCTAATGATATCAATAAGAGCGGCCCAATTACGAAGACAAAAAGAAAAAGGTTGGTTTCAACTGATAATTCAAAAGAAGTAATCGAGCCCTTCAAATCCAATGCCGAACCAAAAGTAAAGACTAGAAAAGTCAAGGCGAAATCTGAAGCTTCAGAGAAACCAGTCAAGAAAAGAAGGGCCGTAAAGAAAAGTTTGGATGAATCTCAAACAGATTCCAAAGGTGACAAAATCTTAGATGAAGATAAATTGCAAAATGACTTAGTGAAAGACTTCATCAAAGAAGAATAATTACCAAGCTAGCGTTATTTGGTTCTCCATTTCGCATGCCGATGTCAAAAAAGATTCAAGACCTACAATATCTTCATCCTCAATTCGATTGATAACTTCACCGAAATATCTCTCAAGTCTAGAAGAATCTTGAGATGATTTTACAGAACTAACTTGGATTACTTCTTGTCTTACTTTTGGGTCTGTTTCAAACTTGATTAAGCGTTCAATTAGAGCATCGTATGCAAGTTTCACTTTAGCCATATCCGAATCTCTCCTAGCTGCAAACACTCCAAATACCATAGGATGACCACTGACTTTCTTCCATTCTAAACCAAGATCCAGCTCTACTAGTTCTGGGAATTCTCTTGCAGATTCTAACGCCCTGTCCCCAATGAGTAAACAACCATCACACCGATTTAGCATTCCATGTAAATCAGGCCCCATTTCTACGTATTTTGGTGATAACCCTCGTTTTGCTATTAGGTAACGTAGGAGGGTAACAGATGTTGCAGAATCCGATGGCAATGCAATAGTTTCCATTTCTTCTATTGATTTTCTACCAAAAAGAAGGACACTACCGACCTCTCCCTTACTTGAAATAGCTAAGTCTGGAACTAGTACAAGTTCGTCAGAGTTTTTCGCATAATCTGCTGCAGGTATAGGTGCTAAGATGCAATCCTTCCTTAGTAGGTGACCAGTTAGCCACGATGGCGGTGCTGGCAAAATATTCCAAGAATCTTCAAGGCCATAGAAGAGTGGCTCACAGTTGATGAATGAAACTCGACCGATTGTTTGCTCCCACGCCATTCAATCACCTACTGCCATCCTAAGGCTGCGCCTAACCGGTTCTACCGGTGCAATATATTCAGTAAATTCAGAATAAGTAGTGTTTCTTTGGACTGGAACACATCCAGCGTTGTGGACTAGTTTAGCCAACATTGCCTTATCGTGATCGAGAGGAGCAGTAGAGCCGGCCAAATGCATGATGGATTCTTTTTGCACAGTCCCATCTATGTCGTCTGCACCAAATTGGAGAGCGAGTTCTGCAATGTTATCACCGAAGTTCATTCGGTAAGCTTTGATGTGGGGTATATTGTTAAGCATTAATCTGGAGATGGCTACAACGCGCAGAATTTCTGTACCGGTCGCTAGTTGCGCATCTGGCAACCTTGAATCGTCTGGCAGGAACGGATAGGGTACGAAACATTGGAAACCATCAGTTTCATCCTGCAAGTCTCTTAATCGAATCATGTGATTGACTCGATGCTCTATTGTCTCAATGGTGCCAAACAACATGGTACAGTTAGTTGGAATTCCTAGCAAGTGAGCAGTCTTGTGAATGTCCAAATATTCCTGAGACGATTCTTTCCCTCGGCATATTATCTCTCGAATGTCATCATCCAATATTTCTGCTCCACCACCCGGAAGTGAACCCAAACCTGATTCCTTTAGAATCTTGAGAGTATTATGAACTGATATCTTGGACAAACTTGCTATGTGTTTTATCTCCACTGCGGTAAGTGCCTTTATGTGAATATGAGGGAATTCTTCCTTTACTTTTTTGAATAATTCAGAGTAATGCTGCACGTCCCATTCTGGATGTAATCCACCTACAGAATGTACTTCATCTACAAAGGTAGAGTATTTGCGCAGGTCCTCGATGTACTCGTCGATTTCCAATTGATATGCATCTGTTGCTCTGCGTCCTCTCCGAAATGCGCAAAATTTGCACGCTAGTGTACATATGTTGGTTTGATTGACGTGTACATTTACGTTAAAGTAGGCGTTATTTCCAAAGCGAGATTGTTTAACATGATTGGCAAGTGAAGCTAATGTGTTCAAGTCCTTTGAGTTGAATAATTGCACACCATCTTGAAGGGAAAGAGGGATGCCAGTAGACAATTTCTCTACGATTTCTTCGAATTCTTTTGGCCAGGTTACCGCAGCCAACCTTTGCCTCAAGGAATCTTGCCAATCAGCAAATTCCCCGGCTGCCATGGTTTACCCTGCAACTGATTATTTTTGAATTAACGTTTAGGCTCTCTTACTAGTTCTAACACTGAAGATTCCGGTTGAATTCAGTAGTTTTCTAAATTCCTCTACCATGAATACGGTGCTTGCAACTAGCACTACGATGAACCAGTCCTTTTGTTCAAGCGAAGTCGTAGCCAATAATTCTCCAATTTGGAATGAAGTCAAAGGAATTGTCCAATCTGCACCCTGAACAACCAAGAGCAATAATCCGACAGAGAACGTAATCGCGAGGTAAATGGCACGGTTAGAGAAAAGACCTAACTTGAAGACACTGTCTTCATTACTTCTACAGTTCATTACATTGAACAATTGGAAAAAGATAAACACACAGAAACACATTGTCCTTGCATATTCTTCTGTTCCGTTTTCTAGCGCTAAGTAATAGACAATCAATGTACCAAGAACCATTATTCCACCTAAGTAGAATATTAAGAGTAAATCTTTGAGGTTTGGTAAGGATTCGTCTACTGGTCTAGGTGGCCGATCCATTACATTGGAATGCATTTTTTCTACACCCAAGGCTACAGCAGGAGGGCCATCCATTAGGATATTAATGACCAATATTTGGGTTGGCGTTAGTGGAAGTGGCCACTGGAATAGTACGTTTGCAAGTAATAGTAAAGCAACAGCAGCAACATTTGTTGATACCTGATAACGTACGAAGTTTCTGATGTTCGTGTAGATTTTTCTTCCTTCTTCTACAGCGTTAACAATGTTTGCAAAGTTGTCATCTTGTAATACCATATCTGATGCATCTTTGGCTACATCTGTACCTGCAATACCCATTGAAATTCCGATGTTAGCCCTTGATAGTGCAGGAGCATCGTTAACGCCGTCACCCGTCATTGCCACAACTTCTCCTTCATCCTGTAATGCAGTTACAATTCGCATTTTTTGTTCTGGAGTTACTCGGCTGAAAATCGCTGTTCCTGCGACAATATCCCTCATAGCATTGTCATCTAACTCTTCTAGTCGATCACCACCGATTGCATCAATGTGTGGCTTTGTAATATTGAGGTCTTCACCAATAGATTGGGCTGTCATTTGTTGGTCACCAGTAATCATCTTAACGCTGATACCTGCTTTTTGACATCTCAATATAGCATCATAGACCTCTGCACGTGGAGGATCCATGATACCAACCATTCCTAAGAAAATCAGATTGTCTTCCATGGAGGTCATATCGGTGATATCATCATCTTCTGTAACCTTTCTAGCACACAGAGCAATGACTCTCATCGCTTTGCTAGCCATGTCCTTGTTTGCCTGAGATGCAACATCGAAGTCTCCGTCTTCAATTGGAACGATTTCTCCGTCTTTTACTTTCCATTTTACAAGCTTCTTGAATCCACCTGCTCCACCTTTGGAGAAAATCCAATCTTCACCTTCATACTCGTGGATAACTGACATCCTCTTTCTGTCTGTGTTAAAGAAGAATTCATGCTTGCGAGGGTGTCTTTGGGCGAACTTAGCAACTGAACCGTTGATCTTGTAACCCAATACTGCACAAGCACTGTCTGTGGGGTCACCAATCGCTGTCCATTGACCATCAACTTCAGCAATTTGTGAGTTGTGACATAATGAAAGGCATGATGCTGCAAGTCTAAATCCTAGGTCTCTCTGAAGATTAGACATTTCATCATCCGACAATTCCTCATCATCGAAAGTAAGAGTCCCCTCTGGCAGGAATCCTTCACCTGTTATGCCGAATGTTTTCTCTGGCAGCATTAATCGCCTAACAGTCATCTGATTTTTGGTTAAAGTACCTGTTTTATCTGTACAGATTACAGTAGTAGAACCAAGTGTTTCAACAGCCTTCATTCTGCGAATAATTGCTTTGTGCCGAGCCATATTTCGCATTCCTATTGCTAAAGTAGTAACCAAAATTATTGGCAAACCTTCAGGAACTATAGCAACAAATATTGAAATTGCAACCAAAAATTGGAACTTCGCCGCTTCCCATAATTCTCCGCCTCTAACGTATGTTAGAATTAGCTCAATGGATATAATCAAAACTGCAACAACTAGTGCTATAAAGCCAAGAAATTTACCTAGAGATTCGAGTTTGTGCTCAAGAGGTGTTTTAGGGGTTTCAGCCTGAGCAATGTCGTTAGCTATCTTGCCCAGTTCCGTATACATGCCGGTTGCTGTCACTATTCCTACAGCCCTACCGGTCGAAATTGTTGTACCCATGTATAGCATATTTTTCCTGTCTGCAAGTAATGTTTCAGGTGCCAAAACATCTGCATTGACTTTTGTTGGCATCGATTCGCCAGTTAATGCAGACTCGTCGACTTTACACTGCCATGCTTCTGAGACACGCAAATCTGCGGGAACATTGAGACCTTCCTCAATTTTCACAATGTCTCCAGGCACTAATTGAGTAGTGCTAATCTCCATCTCCATGCCATCTCTACAAACCACACATCTAGAGACTGTCATTTGTTTCAAAGCACCCATTTCTTGTTCGGCTTTATTCTCCTGCCAAAACCCGAAAAATGCGTTTGCAGTAAGGACTATGCCGATGAATATAGCGTCTCCTGGTTTATCCGGATGTGTTGCTAATGCAAGCAAACCAGCGCCGATTAGCAAATAATTGAGGGGATCGTGATATTGAGACAAAAATCGTAGGAAAGCCGGGACCTTATCCGGCTCTCTTAACTTATTCTCGCCATATTTTTCGAGTCTATTTTCGGCTTCTTGGGAAGTTAGTCCCCCCAGTGGTGTATCCAACTCAGAAAGTACCTCTTCACCAGTCTTGGTGTGCCACGAAACATCTGACATAGAACCACCGAAGTTATTTGCCGTTGTGAGGTACACCTTATGATAATACGGGTTGGGACTTCATTTCAATTTCTCCGATTATTTGACAAGCCCTGTGTAAGTGGGGTGGTTATGAGCGGTAATCAAGAGCCTTGGGTACCTGCTGAGATGAACATCAAAGAATTGACTACGAGAGTGGTCGTAATTGGTGTACTACTAGGCGGCGTGATGACCGCTGCAAATGCATACCTCGGATTGTATGTGGGTATGACTGTATCTGCATCAATACCCGCTGCAGTAATGAGTATGCTAATTTTGAGAGGTTTCAAATTCAAAGATGTGACAATCCTCGAAAATAATTCTGTTCAGACGATGGCAAGTGCAGGAGAATCACTTGCAGCGGGTGTTATTTTCACAGTTCCAGCACTACTTGTTTTAGGAATCTGGCAAGACATTGAATGGGTAGACACCTTCCTGATTGCAATTTTGGGTGGTCTTTTAGGTACAATGTTCACTATCGCCCTACGGAGATTGTTCATTGTAGAAGAGGCTCTTCCCTACCCTGAAGGAGTCGCGTGTCGTGAAGTATTAGTTGCTGGAGAAAAAGGAGGTTCTGGTCTTATCGCAATCATCTATGCTCTGCTAATCGGAGCAACATACGGATGGATGGTAAAAGGATTCAAGGCAACACACGCTAAACTGGAAGGAGTAGGCGAAGCATTTGGCACTCGTTTTTATGCAGGCAGTGAACTTTCTCTAGCGTTACTTTCTGTTGGTTATATTGTTGGCTTGAGAATTGCAGCCTTCATTTTCCTTGGCGGCGTTGTCGGTTTCGCAATTCTAGTGCCAATATACGGCATGCTGAACGGTTTCCCGGATGGTACAGGAATAATGACAAGTATAGGCGTATATGACTACAAGGAGGTGTGGGGCTCTCAAATTAGGTATGCAGGAGTTGGCGCAATGGTCGTTGGTGGCGTGTACACGCTATGGTCAATGAGAAAGACGATTGCCGAGGGATTATCTAAAGCGTTCAAGAAAGGAGACGGAGAGGAAGCTCAACTTCGTACTGAGATGGATCTACCATTAGACAAAGTTATGATGTTTTGTGGTGTTCTTGTTGTGCTAATTTTCTTGTTTTATTGGTACGCGACGGGTAGTTTGATTATGGCATTAGCAGGAGCGTTATTCCTAGCTGTTGTATCATTCTTTTTCGCAGCCGTTGCCGGATACATCGCTGGAGTTGTCGGTTCTTCAAACTCTCCAGTTTCAGGAATGACAATAGCGACTCTACTGTTTACAATTGCTTTGGTTTGGATTGTCGGCGGTCTAATTCTCGATATGGGACAAACCGAGATGATGGTTGCT
>JAYYDR010000111.1:0-3031 GCA_036160735.1 Thermoplasmatota archaeon | reverse complement strand
TGAGAGAGAAAACCTCCGATGTCGTGCACTCGATTTGCATCCTGAATTGATAATTGATGCCGATGCCGCTGCAGAGATTATCGAGAATGATATCCTCAATGCAGGTGGAGAAGTTGAAATTGGAATCGATAGAGATCTTCGGAGATGGACATTAGTCTGCTTCGCGGAAGACCTTGTGGATGAGGTCAAACCGCTTCAATCAGATGATGTTTGGTTGGTCAGTGGAGGAGGTTCTGGAGTAACCGCTGCATCAATTATTGGTGTAGCAAATGCTAGCAAGAATGCAGGAGCAACCTTCCTGTTACTCGGACGCAGTGGACTTGTGGAAGAAACTTCACAATGGCTCGATTGGTCAGAAGACCAGCTTAATTCGAGGAAGATGGCGCTTAGAGAATCATTGATTTCAGAATCAGAAAGCGGCAAGGTCACAATGGTCGAATGGAATAATGCTTGGATGAAGTTGACTAGAAGCATGGACATCTATCGCACTATCAGCGAAATAGAATCGACAGGAAACAAAGCGGAGTATCATTCGGCAAATGTCACAGACTCGGGCGCAATTAGCGCTGCAGTTGGTGAAAGAACCGTGACTGGAATCGTACACGGTGCAGGATTAGAAGAATCCAAACTTGTAGCAGACAAGACCTGGAGCACATTCGATTTGATTGTCAGAGTCAAGATTGATGGCTGGAAGGCATTAACCTCTTGTGCAACAGAATCACTGAGATTCGCCTGTGCTTTCACTAGCGTTGCAGGAAGGTTCGGAAACGGTGGACAGACCGATTATGCAGCAGCGAACTCAATTCTCGATGCAGAGATGGCACGCCTAACTGCGAATTCAGAATGCAGAGCAGTTGCAATTGGTTGGACTGGTTGGCGAGATGTTGGAATGGCGACACGCGGTTCAATCGAGGCAGTATTCGAATCAGCAGGCATCGAAACTTTGGCCGTTGAAGACGGAGTCGAGATATTTGTTGGCGAGGCGCTCGCTGGTGGAAAGAGGCGAGTCCTTGGCTGTGGATCTCTTGGTTTGATGGACCGCTATGATTCATTCAGAGATGCACCATTGAAACTTCCAGCAGAGATGGCAGCGGCTATTGCAGACCCACGTAGGTTCCCTCTGATTGACAAATTAATTTCACTAGATGAAGGTAAGTCACTAACCTCACAATGCACATTGTCTGTAAAAGACCACCCATTCTTGAGTGACCACGCCATCGATGGAGTGCCCTATCATCCTGGAGTGATGGCTATGGAGATGTTTGCAGAAAATTCACTGCTTTTGCTCCCAGGGAACCATTTGGCTGGATTTGAAGAGGTTACATTCGGTTTGCCTATCAAGATAATGAAAGGTGCAATGACAGTTCGTGTCGAGGCAGAATTATTTGCCAGCGAAGGTGATTTGAGTTGGGTAAAGTGTAGGCTTGTTTCAGACTTGGTCAATTCAAAGGGCGAGGTATTCGGGGAGCCAAGGCTGCACCACGAAGCTAAGGTTAGGCTGGTTGCAAGTAGTGAAGACATGACACCATTCCTTCAGAGTGAAGTGAAGTCACTCCCAGAAATAGGTACACCTCCAGATGGTGAGCTTCAACACCATTCTAGTTTCATTTACCTGAGATACTTCCACGGTCCTAGATTCCAGTCACACGGTGGTGTACTGCGTGGAATCGAAGGCGGAGTAGATGGAATCGCACTGATGAGACATCAATTGCCTACAACCGATCAATTCGCCCTAGAAAGCGATGGAGAAGAGGTATTGCTCGAGGCATTGCCAATGCTAATCGAAGCCGGTTTCCAAAATGCTGGATTAGCAGCAATGGAAAGCGATGGATTCTCCAGCCTACCAATTGGAATTGAGTGGTCCACTATACTAAGAGTTCCAGAAGCAGAAGAAAAACTCAGAGTGCGCTCAGTCAAGGTCGCAACAGAAGATGCAGGTGTTACCGTTCACGACGTGGTCGTCGTTGGTGATGATGACGCGCCTGTATTGTCTCTGAAAGGATTGAGACTCAAGGCAATGGGTGAAGTCCCGGAAGACCAAAGATTCACTCTATCGAGGTGAAATGATGGAAATAATGGGTCCTTTGCAGGGTCCCAAGATGTTGCTTGCAAGAATGCCAATTCAAGAGTGTAGCAGTATTTTCTCAGAAGATATTCCGAGAGCGACACAAAAGCGCCTAAACGACCACAATTCCGGACGTCTTCTACTTGAGAAGTGCCTTCAAACATGGGGCTTACCTCTAGATTCTCTCGAAGTGCTTCGAACCGAGCATCGCGCACCTTACCTCTCTTGGATAAGCGGTGTTTGGAGAAATCAGCCTTTACCGGGAATCAGCCTAGGCCATTGTGAGGATTGGGCGGTATGTGCACTGGTAGAGCCTGGCTATTGGATTGGTATCGATGCTGAGAAAAAAAATCGCCAGATTCAGGCCAATGCATTTGACATGATGGCTAAAGATGAGGAGTTAAATTTTCTAATTGAAAATTCAAAAAAGGCAATTGAAATCTGGACCGCAAAAGAGGCGGTTCAAAAAGCTGAAAAACTCGGAATGAACCTAAATCCTCGAGACATAAATTTGGAGAATTATCAGGTCGAGTCTTTTGTCCACGACGACCTATTTGTTTCAGTCTCATGGAGAAAGGCCGGAGAAAATCCACGAACGGCTGAAGACGATTTATTGGATAAAACCGCACAGGCTATGAAGGAGAATCCAGACTTCAGCGTCGGTTGTAAAACGGTCAGGAACAATCTCTAACAGAGCATACACTGTTTGATTAATGATAAGTTACGAGGGATTAACATGGACAAAGGGTTGTGGAAGTGGATTACATCCTCTACCATAGTGGCATCATTATGCTGTCTGCCGTCCGTTGTCATGGTGATGTTCGGTCTAGCATCGGTCTCCACTGCTGCTGCCCTCTCCGACACTCTCTACTGGGGCAAAGACGGCTACTGGTGGTTTAGGCCGACAGTTCTTGGCATAGCAGCAATTATGGTCGCTATTGGGATTGTTTCCTACTTTAGGAATCA
>JAYYDR010000110.1:0-6151 GCA_036160735.1 Thermoplasmatota archaeon | reverse complement strand
ACGGCTTCGCGACGGCGCGTTTAAGACACGTTCACAGGTCGGCGGAGACATGCAAGCCTTCCGTATATCCGGCACAGCACCATTTGGCAGCCAGAGACAAAAGTTTAGCATGGACATTGTAGCAAGTTCATCAGATGACGCAGAGCACCGCTGCTACTCTATCATTGGTTCACGCCACAAGGCAAATCGCCGTACAATCAAAATCGATTCAGTTCAAGAAATCGATCCTAGGACTTCTAGCGAACCAATGGTCATGAACGCTTTCAGAGACCAAATCGAAGCAGCTGGTGGCCCTATTGCATCACAAGAAGAAGAGTGAATAGCAATCGTCGGGTTCTTCACACAGAACCCCTTCATATTAGGTGAGCGAGATGGTTGATTCAAACGAATTACAGAGATTGGCTCGACTTGTCGATATGAATAAACAAAGACTCGATGAAATCAATCAACAAATCGAGAGAATTGAAGTCGTCCAGTTAGAACATGACGATACAAGAAGGGCTTTGTCAGCATTATCTGGTGGAAAGAGCGGGCATATTGCTCTAGGAGCCGGAGTCATGGTCCCAATTCCTAGCAATGCAACTACAATCGTAGACCTCGGAAGCGGAGTTTTTGGAGAAAGGTCTCCCGATAGCGCAAAAGAATTGGTTTCTAAGAGGCTTGAAGACCTTACAGAATTGAAGTCACAATTTGAAGCAGACGCTGCCATGTTAACTCAGAGAATTGAGGAGTTGGCGACCACTTTCGAAAAAGCAGCGAAAGAAATGACAGAATCAAACCAAGAAACCGAGGTAGAACCTCCAAAATCCGAAGAAAAAACCTCTAGGCGGAAGAGAAGAGGATTCGGTGGAGAGTTAACTCTCGATGATTAGGTGGTATGAATGGGTCTGTTTGATAAATTCCGAAAAAAGGTCAGAGACGCAGCATCTGAGGTTGATACTGACTCTCTTTCAGCAGAGGAAGGTAGCGATGAAGCCCTCGAAGCTCTTTCACACCAAGAGAAACTGACTCAAAGTGAGTCACAACAAAAAGAAATTATTGAGAGCAGAACGCACGTTCCTGCTTACTCAACACAACCCGATTTTGAAGAAGAGGAAGGAGAATGGGAAGATTTAGACGATGAAGAAGACCTTTCTTTACCCTCTAACAGTGATGATGAATGGGACGACTGGGAAGAAGATGAAGAATACACACTTCCTACAAAGCTAACTCGTAAAGAAAAGAAAATTCTTGCTAAAGCGGCTAAGAAAGAAGCCTCTAGGATAAAAGCCCAGCAAAAAGAAATGAAGAAGCGCGGCGCTAAAGAAGTCAAAAGATTGGCAGGGTCGAAGGTAGACCTTCACATGATGAGGACTACAACAGGAAGGCAACTTGTTGAGGTTAAAGCAGCGCCAACCGGAGGAATTGGCACAATCGAAGACGATGGAATAACCATCGATTTAGGCGGCGGTGTTGTAGAAACCGGTGGACGAGTAATCAAAGAAAGCGAAGCGCTGAATAATCTAATGGAAGAATTGGAATGGATTATGTTAGAATCGGATATATCTTCTGATGCAGTTACTGCAGTAATGAATGCTCTAAAGCGGAATCTAATCGGACAGAGATTGCGCAAAGGCGCAGATCTTTCAAAGGTACTTGAAGCTAGCCTAAAGAGGGCTCTCAGAGGAATTTTGAACGCTGGATATTGGGATTTTTACGCCTCGATTCAGAGTTTTATAGACAAAGGAGACACGCCTGCAGTAATCATGTTCGTCGGTGTTAACGGAACTGGAAAAACCACAACTGTAGCAAAGGTTGCTCACAATTTACAGAAGCGTGGCCTATCTGTCATAGCTGCTGCAGGGGACACCTTTAGGGCAGGGGCCATCGAACAACTAGAGACTCATTGTGACAGACTAGGTATTCGCTGCGTGTCTTCACAGAGAGGCGGAGATAGCGCAGCAATTGCTAGAGATGCGGTGGAATCTGCTAGGGCGAAGAATATCGACGTGGTCTTAGTTGACACAGCAGGTAGAATGCAAAACAAATCCAACTTAATGGCCGAACTTGAGAAGGTTCGTAGGGTTGCAAACCCACATCTTACCCTGTTCGTAGGCGATGCTCTAGCGGGAAATGATGCAGTGGACCAAGCAAAGAATTTCCAACAAATGCTGAAATTCGATGGAGCGGTTCTGACTAAGTTGGACACCGATGCTAAGGGTGGTGCGGGACTATCTATTGCTCATGCAACAGGGCAACCAATTGTATTGTGCGGGGTTGGCCAAGAGTACGACGATCTAATGCAATTTGACCCAGACTGGTTATTGCAGCAACTATTCGAGTGAGTGATTATTGTGGCGCAAGAGTTCTTCGATGATGAGAATAGCACCCGCCTCTTCCAACTTGTCCACATGCTACAAAGAAGCGCAATGATGCACATGGGCATGCTTCAAGACAGTGAGGGGCGAGTCCATTACAACCTTGGAGAAACAAAAGCAGCAATCGACACACTATCTATGTTAAAGGCAAAAATGACAGGGAATTTAACACCAAAAGAAAGTACAATGCTGAACGGTATAATTTCCGAACTTCAGTTACAATTTGTCAAAGCACCATCTAGGCAAAGAGCGCTTGAAGACCAGGTTGCAGAATCAGAAGCTGTCAGAGAGACATTCACCAACCCGCAAGAAGGACCATCGGAAATTATTGCAGATGAAGAAGAATGACTTTTTTCGCCGCTTTTATCCGGTTGATTCATTTGTGTGAAGTCTTACGAGAGGTTGTTACGTATGGTTAGAGTAACCGATGTTGAAGATGAGGAGGCACCAACAGTGCTTATCGTTGACAACAACCAAATGTCCCTACACAGGCTAACCAATATCTTCCGGCAAAGAGAATTCAACGTAGTCACTTGTGAAGACGGCGATAGAGCCGTTGATGAATACATTCGCCTGGACCCAGAACTGGTTGTTCTATCTCTAGATATACCATCGATGGATGGGCACTTAGCTGCACTTGAAATGCGTGAACACGGGAAAGATTGCAGGATTCTATTCTCTGCACCAAAACGCCAAGCACAACTTGCACAGGATGCAACACATTCCGCAGGGGCAATTGGTTGGGTTGAAAAGCCAATTACTGCATCAGCAATCGAATCGATTTGGAGTTTGGTTCTAGGACCAATTCCTGACGCACCGGGGTTGGAAGACTTAGATACGATCCATCCCGTTGAAGAGATGATTGAAGTCGAAAAAGACGAGGGTCCAATGCCACTCCCTCTTCCAGATATTGCATCTCTTGCATTACCAATCAATCCACTTCCTGTTGAAGCAAGGACCCCAACTAAGAAGTCGGGCAGAGCAAAACGTCTGTTGATCGTACTGGTAATTTTCAGTGGCTTGGGGGCTGCTGGTTGGTATGCATGGTCGAATGGACTGATTTGACCTGCTGGTACATGCCAACGGGGATCAAAGCAATACGCCCGTCTGGTAATTGTTGTCGAATGTAGCCTTGTTGATTGAATGGGATTTGTTGAGGAGCAACCTTCTCAACTCTACTTCCTGCTGGCGCTCTAATTACTTCTGAGACCTTGTAATTGGTTGATGTTAACAATTCCATGTCTCCAGCTGCAAGTTTTGAATCAAGCAGTCTATTACTATTCCAGAAATTCCAGACCAACCATCCAATACCAATAGCGATTGGACCGCCGACTACAATAGCGATAACTAAACTCATGATTCTCTCTCAATTAAAGCATTCCAGGAAGCCTCAGCATACGCCTTAGCAGCAGACGCAGGGTCGTCTGCGCGATGAATACCACTTCCAACAATAATACAATCTGAACCGGCAAGAACAGCCTCTCTTGGGTCTCCGTACCTTTGCCCCATTTCCCCATCTCCCACGGTTAGGTTAACCCCAGGAGTCCAGATCATCTTCTCTTTGCCAACTTTAGCCCGCAATTCACTCAACTCATTCGGTCGTGAGCCATTTCCAATGAATCCAAATACGCCAGAGTGTTCTCTGCCTTTTGCGACCACTTGGTCGGTGTAATCAGGATTAAGCAGATTGCCACGGCTCGACATTTGAGCAAGCAAAAGCACACCTCCAGCCCTGCCTACGTCATTCCATCCAGCTTGGAGACCGTCAACGATATCAGGTCCACTAATCAGGTGAGCAGTAACCAAGTCTGCCCACTTTCTTGGCTCGTAAATCCCAGCCATTTGAGAGCGGCTGATTTTCCCAATATCAGCGAATTTTCTATCTTCAAAAATCAACAAGTCTGCATCGTTTGCTGCAGAACAAAATCTAGTCCAATTTTCAGGAGTCCAATCATCTACTAAGTCAACGTGAGTCTTTAGAGCAGCCACATGAGGGCCAACCGCCTCGATTAAATCGAATAACCCATCCATTGTATTTCGGTCTGCGGCTAGGCAAACAAGCGACTTCTTTCTGGCAGCTACTTCCATGTATTTTCTTGCGATCTCTGATGTTGAGTTAGCCCAACGCTCACCCCAAAATTCGCCCGCCATTACATTGCCCATTGTTAGGACATGTGTCAATCTTGCGCCTTGACGGAGTTAACCGAATCGACCAAAGTAGATGCTACATCATAATTAGGCAAATCAAGTGTTGAAAATGAATCTTCAACATCATAGCCTACTTGAGTGCCCAGACTACCTTTCAATTGTTTAACCGATAATTTTGGGTGGAAAATCGCAAGGAGATACGCTAATGCCGATGGCAATTTTCTGGTCGCGTATTTCTGTGGCAAATTTTGAGATAGGGTTTGACCGATTTCTTTCATCCACATTCCTTCTTTGTGAATTATGTATCTTTCACGGTCAACACCCTTCTCTAATGCGTTGACGTGGGCAACTGCAACATCTCTAACATCCACGAAATTAATGTGAACATCTAGTACAAACGGAGGTCCTTTGATGAAGTGTTTGAGGTACGACATTGAACCTTCAAGGTGCCTTTTGTGTAATATTGGTCCAAATACGATTGAAGGGTGTATGGTTACCAACCTAACATCTCTATCCTTTGCCCATTCCCTCATAATTCGTTCAGCCTCCGCTTTTGCAAAACCGTAGGCATTTCTCGTTTCTGTTGCATCATCACACCAATCCTTTCTTGAGAAAACTTTGCCGTTTTCGTAATCGGTTGAGCGAATTGCAGCAACAGATGAGGTGTGAATAATTCTCTTGACTCCATCCATCACACTACATAGGTTTTGCACACCAACAACCGAAGGGTCAACAACATCACGCTTGACATCTTTTGCACCAACATAGAGGGCCGCTGCACAATGAATGACATCCTCGCAACCAGATACGGCGGCTTTTAGCGATTCAACATCGAATAAATCTGCTTTGACAATCTCTAAATTTTCATTACTTGGGAAAATCGCAGACAGAGAAGTATCCCTTAGCATCGCTCTTACTGAAAAACCTCTTTCGAGAAGTTGGCACACAACATGTGCCCCGATGAAACCGCTGGCACCAGTAACTAGGACGGGCATAACTCTCCTAGACAAAACAGGGTCATCTTCTTGCCGCATGGGTGCAGCGGACCTATTGATGCGCATCGCTGTATTGCTGACCTTTCTGGTTCTAGCCGGACCGTTGGCAGGTTGTTTTGGCGATGATGAAATCATCGAGGAGACAGTAATCGAATCTTATTATCCGGACATATTCGACCGTCAGAATCTGGATTGGAATTGGACCGGCACGTATGCAATGGTACTGGAAAAAGGACCGTATACAGCTCTAGATGTACAAGAGGCATTCATCGAAGTCGACACATCAGATATTTGGGAAACCGGTCCCCCAACCTCTAACGTACACCTTTCCTATTGGCTGCCTTCCAACACTCTTGAAGGAGAAAAAGTTCCAGTAATTGCAATTATTAGCCCTTACTATTCATACGGCCAACCTGGTTCAGAATCGGGAGCGACAAACGTTGTTGCAGCAGGCCGAGGCGAGTTCATCTTCGACAACTATGTTCCACACGGATACGCATTAGCACAAGTTTCAGTATTCGGAACCGAAGAATCCAGTGGTTGTTTCGACTATCGCGGCGCTGGGGAAGGACTAGGAATTCACTCAGCAGTAGAATGGTTGGGCCAGCAGAATTGGTCAAATGGCAATGTTGGACTATACGGAAAATCGTA
>JAYYDR010000109.1:0-16489 GCA_036160735.1 Thermoplasmatota archaeon | reverse complement strand
TGATAATGGTGCCAAGAGAAGCACCATATGCCACTGTTCATCTAGAAAACATGGCTAAATTATCTGGATATGGTGCAATAATAATCCCAGCATCGCCTGGGTTCTACAATCTCCCACAAACGATGGATGACCTTATTGACTTCATAGTTGCACGAATCCTTGACCACCTTGGTAGAGATAACGACTTGACCAAGCGCTGGACTGGAGAGGAAATCGATGAATGATGACGAGGTAATTTCTGCAGAAATTGCTGAGGAATGGAGTGAAGCAAGCAATCGGCGCTCCGCATTGGAGTTTTTCCAAAGTTCAACTGCTATTGCTGGAATACTCGCCGTTCTTTTCGTATCTTCAACCTTGCTTTACTTCTACTTAGAAGACGAACCAGTAGACTATGGAGCGTCACTACAATTTGATGAGGATAGAACTCGGGGCTACATCGATGATCTACTAGCCCTAGGGCACCCGACATGGGAGGGCAGGATGAGCGGAACTGCAGAAGAACAAGCTACTGCAGAATACATTAACAACCTGTTTGAGGAATTAGGTTACCAGTCTACTCTTCACACTTACGAAGTACCGATGCACAGTGTAAACAGTGAACCAAGCCTCAGAGTTTGCATTCCAGGAGCAATCGGAGGAATTGGAATCGCACCATGTTCGCCAGCAGATGCTGGACAACAAGTGACAACCTTCAATCACAGAATGGATTACGTAATCCAAGGCTTTTCGGGCGAATCATCATTCACTTTCGACCAAAACATGGAAGTTGTCTATCTCGGAGATGGCTCTGATGATTCGCTTTGGGCTGCGGCAGAAGGCAAGATTGGATACCTTGTTGGAGGAGGCTCTGTTTCAGGCAATACCGACATCATGGTGAAGGCTATAGAAAACGACCTTGCATCCATAATTAGAGTAAACAAAAACTACAATTGTGGAACTATCGAGGGCAATGATTGCGTGCCGATTTTCAAAGGTACAAGCCATAGCGCAATTCTAGAAGCAAACGGTGGAACAATGCCTACTGGGATGGCATTTATTGCAATGAGTAAAGACGCTGGAGAGATATTGGAATCGGTTGTTATCAATGGAACTGGAAGAATCGAGATGATAATGGATGTCACAAATGATGAGGAGTTGACTATCCGTGTACCTTGTGGCACTTACTATGGCAAGAGTGATGATTTGTTGATTGTAGGTGGACACCACGATACTGTTTACCATGCACCTGGAGCTGTCGATGACACTTCAGGAACCGCTACCGTCTTAGAAATTGCAGCAATGTTCTCTGAATACATAGCAGAAAACGGCGAGCCTGATAGAACTCTGAGATTCTGCACCTGGGGTGGAGAAGAAGAAGGACTCTGGGGCTCAATTGCTTATGTTGATGAGATGAATCAAGACCTAACTGAGAATCTGAGATTGTACATCAATCTAGACATGAATCACGTCGATATCGACTATGAAACCAGAGGTAACTCGGTTACACTTTTCACAAATGATGCAGATGATTACAAGCACATCGAAGCCCTTGCTGAAGAATACAAGAAAAATAACCCAGTGATGGCTGAAAAATACAGAATCAATCTTGGTTTGTACGACGGACCCAAAGGAGCATCGAATGGTATGCCATGTAACTCTGACCATTGTCCATTTGTCTACAACCTCGATGGTGGAAACACCATAGGCAGGGCTGCTGTTTGCTACGGAAGTGGTTCTCTAGAATACCACACTTACCTTGATGACACATCGAGATTGAATGTAGAGAGCCTCGGTATTTCTGCTACCATATATGGAAACTACATGAAGTTCCTAGCATACAACCCGGATGAGTGAGGAGAGAACATGGTCAAGCCGAGCGCACACGCAAGCCATATTTTGGTGAAAAGTAAAGGTGAAGCAACACAACTTGCTACCAATATCAAGAAACTCAAAGATTTTCAAAAGACCGCTCGAAAAAAGTCGACTTGTCCATCCAGCCAGAAAGGCGGAGACCTTGGATGGTTTAGAAAGGGCCAGATGGTAAGAGAATTCGAAGAAGCGGTTTGGAGCACTCCGCTGAAGACTGTTTCATCACCTGTAAAAACTCAATTCGGTTACCACTTGATTTGGGTACATGAGAGAGAAGAGTGATTCTATGGCCACTAGAATTGGGCTGGAATCATACGAAGTAATGGCAAAACACGGCGTTTTTGACCATGAAAAAGACAGAGAACAACCGTTTGTGATATCAATTTGGGCAACTCTAACCAGTGATCTAATCGAGGATGACATAAATCAAACATTGAACTATGCTGACCTACAAGCAGCCGTAGATTCTGAAGTTGTAAATTCGAAACCCGTCAACCTGATGGAGACACTATGTAGCAAGTTAGTCGCTAAACTGTCTACAAACCTACTAATCTCTGCCATTTCAATTAGAATCGAAAAACCCGACGCTCCATTCCCACACCCCGGAGGATTGGCGATTGTTGAGCATGAATGGACGAGGGATTGAAGTCCTCTTGACGTCAGCGCACACTATGAGCCAGCCGTCTAGGGTATTTGTGCCCTCAGTTACTGAGGAAGATGGTGGCACAATTGGATTGGGTGTTTTCTCAACCGAAGAAGTTGCTTGGAAAGTCCTCAGAAAGTTCCTAAGTAAATCTCACCTAATGTCGTTAACCAGATCTGATATCGTAATCTGGGAAGTCGACCAAGTTGGTGAAAATGGAATGATTGTGCTCTCCAGCATGCACTGCAGAGACTGTCCTGTTTGCAAAAGGAGAACGTTTTGGATTGATTTGGAAACTTATTCAGCAATGTGCACAGGCAATTTGTGCGAGGCATGGATTGAGGAGTCAACACTAGAACCTGGTAAAATTGACTTGGGGTGGCCACCCACACGTTTCTTGAAACAGGCTGAAAATATCGAAGATGCACTTAGCGAGTTGAGAATAATTGGTGCAGAGATAGAGGCTGCAGGTCGGACTCCTGAAGATTCCTTCACATCGATTCCAGAGGAATGATACCGACACCTTCCATTCCTTTGCGAAGTAATTCTCTTGCTTTTTCGCTAATAGCGTAATTGAATTCATCAACCTCGCCATTTACAATTACATGGCAATCCCTGTAGAATGAGTTGTATGCAGTTGCGAGTTCTAGCATATACAATGCGAAGATGTGTGGTTTGTTCTCACTGACCGCTGTATGCAATTTGTCTGGGTATGAAGCCATGCTTCGCAGTAACTCGTGCATTGCAGGAACAACTTCACCTTGACTTGTAGGTTGTGAATCACGACCTACTTTTCTCGCAATTGAGCAAGCCCTAGTGTGCGAGTACATCACAAATGGTGCGCTTTCTCCTTCGAATGATAGAGCATCTTCCCATCGGAATGTGAATCCTTTGTCAGGACTAACCTTGACTATGTTGAAACGGACTGCTGAGACTCCAACTGCTTCTGAAATTATATTGATTTCATCATCAGGTAGATCACTTCTGAGTTCTTTAACCACAGCAGCTGCGTGTGCTTTTGCCTCTTCAAGCAAATCATCCATGAATACTACATTTCCTTTTCTTGTGCTCATCTTTCCTTCTGGAAGTTTGATGAAAGCATAGAACATGACATCTGGAACCTTTTCGCCTAATTCGGTCAGTGTCATACCAACTTGTTTTGCTTGGAGTTTGTGGTCCTCACCCAATATATTTACCAAATCATCGCATTGAGTCCATTTCCACATGTGGTATGCAATATCTCTGGTCGCATATAGCGACGAGCCATCGCCTCTTCTATAGAAGAAATCTGTCTTGCCCTTTAGACCTCTTTGTCCGAGGTCAAGGTAATGGGCGCCATTGTCAGCAACTCCGTGTATCTCTAGACTCTCTAATCTCTCCATGAGTGAAGAAACAGAACCGTCTACGACAAATTTTGATTCCTTTGTGAAAGTGTCAAACTCAATACCTAGTCTAGATAGGGTTTCGAGCATTCCATCCAGTACAGGTTTGTATGCATCTTCAAATTGAGCAAGTACCGAATCATCTCCGTGCTCCGAGGCATGTACTAATTTCCCGATTGCTTCCTCAATTTCTTCTGCGCCATCCTTCGAACGTAGATCTTGAGCTGCCTGATACCACCTTACCGTTTCATGGTCTTTCTTGCCAGACCACTTAGGATTGATACTATCTTCATCATCAAGGATTTCATCGACCTCTTTTTTGCTTAGATTTTGAAGAGCCCATGCCAAGACGCCCACTTGTTTACCCATGTCATCAACATAATACTCAGCACGAACATCGTTTCCAAATAATCTGTTCAATCGAACTAGCGTGTCACCAAGTATAGCGTTGCGAGCTCTTCCAACATGGAATGGACCGTTTGGGTTGGCGCTTGTATGCTCAATCAAAACGTTGCGATTACCAGGAGCGGTTTCGATTTCCATAACGTTCTTTGCAAGCCAATTTGATCGTGCTTTGAAGTTGAGATAGCCTCCAGTTGCAGATACGTCGAACTCACCAGAAACCGATGCCGCCAAATCTGTTGCAATATCAACTGGATTTCGACCGAGTTGCTTTGCAAATGCGAAACAAGGTAGTGACAAATCGCCCTGATTTTTCTCTCTACTAACATCAAGGACCTTCTTCCAAAAGTCACCCTTCACACCAATGTCAGTAAGTGCTGACTCGAGTGATGGTTCAACAATCGTGCGAAGGATATCCATATTCAAACCTCACATTATTGGGTATCGAAGAACTGCTGCAAGTCCACCAAATCCTGAGTCTAACTGTGCACCTTCTTCAGTATCTGTGGAGATGAACTTGACTTCTGAGCGACCTTTAGCTGCCAGATTTGAGAACTCATCGATTAATGACATTGAATTGACCTCTGTCAATTCATCGCCATCTGCTTTACAATTTGGACAGGCTGGCAGCGCATCCATCCTCCCGATGCTTGTAGACCACTCATTCCCGCAGGACTTGCATTTGATCTCAACAACGTTCTTTCTCATCCCTTCACTAATGAGAAGTTTCGCAACAGCACCTTGTTCCAGTGCTTGTCTAATCATCGCTTCACCATAGGTCGCTTTTGGACTTGATTTTACCAATTCCTCTAGGAATTCTGTTACAACTTGCCTTTCCGCATCGAGTTCAATTTCGCCCATCAGGCCGCCTGCATTATCGACGAGTTCTCTGACACCACTTTCATTTGAGTATCCCACATCGAAAGTGGTTTTTGCGATTTTCTTGGTGATTTCATGGTGGAAATATTCGTTCTTGACAACGAAGTCCTTTGTTGCACCAGGACCTCCAATGATTATCGCTTGGATATTTTCGAGCTCGGGCAACCAGTATGAACACGCGTGTTCTGTAGCACGCTTGAAGAAATTGTGAGCCGCTTCTTCAATCAGTCGCTCGAAACGTTGAGCAGACTGACCACCTTGCCGGTGCTTTCCCATGATATTGGAGACTAGGTACTCCTGAACGTGTATTCTCTTACCGCTAGCGATTCCGTATGCTGCTTCAGCACGGTCAATAACAAAGAGACCGTATGATTTCTTATCGATGAGCATATCTTCTAATTGAGTAAGTTCAAACTTCGAATCACAGCGATATCTGAAAGACAAAAGGGGCTGAGGTGGGTCATCGATTACCACTGTGATGTGCCTTGTTTTGTTATTTCCAACAATTATCGCACCAGTGAATAGGGCAATTCCTCTATCTCCAGCATCTTTGTACTTTGATAGTGATGAAATTGCTGACTCAATAGCGCCCTGTACGTTCTTTTTGGTCGACTTTGATTTGATGTTTGCAGCCTGGCCGTGTTCATTTTGAAGCATTTGACGTGCATCGGAAACCTGCCTGTCTGGAGGGATGATGACGGTTACAAGTTCTGTTCCGAAACCCTTCATCTCACGAAGGTCTTCAAGAGCTAATTTGAGTTTCAATCTACGGGTAGCCTGTTCCGGATCATCACTCATTCAGGTCTCCCCCAGCCCTAAGGGCTGAGGCGAGGACTTTGAAGCCTTCTGAGAAGTAACCATGATGAATGGCCGACTTTCACAGAGACACAATGCCGACCCAAATTGTCGCCCTTGGCGGCTCGCTTCTAAGGCCTGAGGAGGCCGACGAGAGAGTTATGTGGTTTGGTCAACTGCGTCAAATGGCTGTTCATTTCGAGGGAAATGGTCGTAAATTGGGAATTGTCGTTGGTGGAGGATTGCCAGCTAGAGAAGGAATTACTCTGGCTAGAGAATCTTTCTCAGACCCCTATAGACTTGATACCGTCGGCATTGCAGCAACAAGATTGAATGCTACTATTCTGCAACAAACCTTGCAAGATATAGGCTGCAATGTTTCGCCGATAATCCCTACATCGACAAACCAAGCTGCTGAGTTACTAGAATCACACAATATCGTTGTGATGGGAGGAACGACTCCTGGCCACACTACAGATGCAGTATCAGTTGCACTTGCTAGAGACTGTGGAGCGTCGCACTGCGTCATAGCTACAAACGTAAGCCACGTTCATGACAGCGATCCAAGAGAGAATCCCGATGCAAAGCCTATCGAAGAATTGACTTTAGCAGAATTAGCGGAAATAACAGGTACTGAACCGCTGGGCCCTGGTGGCTCAGCAGCAGTAGACCCTGTAGCGGTAAAATGGGCGATGGAAGCTAGTATCAAACTTGCAGTTCTGGACGGCAGAGACCTCAGCAGGGTTGAAGATGCTCTAGAAGGAAGACCATTTACTGGAACATTAGTAAAGGTGGATTGATATTATGGTGGATGCAAAGGCTATCAAGGATAAAGTCAGCAAGAAGATCAACAATACCCGATCAAAGATTAGTTCTCACATCAGCGCTCACAAGCATTGTAGAATCTGCGGAATCAATATCGATGCGAAAGCAGAACCACGCATCTGTAAGAGTGCAGATTGTGAAACAGCTCTTGAGAAGAGAGAGAAGAATGACAGAATGATGAGAATCATGTTCTTCATATTCGTTGGAATATTCTTTGTCCCAATTCTGCTTAGTTCAGTGGGAATACTTGGCTAAGATTGTCTGTGCCATCCTTCAGGTAGTAAAAGCGGGTCACTTGCCATATTTTCCTTACAGCGTCGGACTATTTCCAACCTAAGAGCAGTTACCCCGACATCATCGAGCGATGAAATTGTTACACAGCCCTCTTCATCCAAAAGCACAGGAAGGTGAGGTTCTCCTTCGCCATCCCACTGTGTTTCTGCTTGCATTACTTCATCCCAATTTTCAGGTCTTGGCTCCATCAAATCAGCCTTTGACACGACTACAATCATGTCGATATCTGGCAGTAAAGCCTTGACTTCATCCAGCAAATTGTGTTGGTCATCAAGAGAAGTCCCACACTGTTCTGAAATATCCATTAAGAATATGCAAAGGCTACCTACGTGCTCTATTGCAGCTATTGCCTGCATCTCAATGGCATTCCTATCATCCATTGGCCTATCCAGTAAACCAGGAGTATCTACCATCTGATGTGGAACTCTTCGATGTTTGAAGTGTCCTACGTGAAGTTGCTTTGTAGTGAACGGGTAGTGATTCACTTCCATATTTCCACTTGACAGTGAAGAAATGAATGCACTTTTGCCAACATTCGGCGCACCGCACACAACAATAGTTGGACAAACTTGGTCGATTACAGGTAATTGACGTAGAATCATACGACTTTCATGTAACCAATCCAAAGAAGGACCTACTCTTCTCATGATGCTGGATAGACGGCCGTAGGCTTCTTTCCTTGCATCGTGCATAACTTCAAATCGTGCGGAACGTACGATTTTGTCTGAATTTTGTTTTGCAATTTTTCTCATTTGCTTTGCGCCCCACCCAAGCATGGATAGATGATGTCTGTAATCATCACAACCAACGCAAGCATCGACCATCGCTTTATCGAAAATTGGCATTTGGTCAAGGCTAGGCCATGATTTTTCAGTGTCTTCGAGATACTGCGACATAACATCGGCAGCAGTTTGAACCATTCGAGTCAACTGCTTTCTTACCCTGAACACCTTGACCGGGTCATCTACTCGGTCTGCCGACTTTTTAGCTCTGCTGAAACCTTTGTCGAGAACCTCCTCTTCGGTGAGTACGGTGACCAAGTCCCTCCATACCACTTTCATCAGGATGCCTCCGAGTTGGCGGGGAAGCCTTACGTTTTTCAATTGATAAGGTGATTTCTGTATGCGTTAGGGCTTAGAAGGAGGAGCCCTGACAGCGAAACATGTCAGACCTACCGGACTGGGCCAAGAAGATGTGGAAGGACCTAGGTTCTCCAGATATCAGCGAATTGCAAAGCGTTCACACAGGTGACCTAATGGAGCGCAGGCACGGATTGAGAAAGGATGACTTAGTTGAAGTTCAACTCGATGCAAGAGCATTGAGAGACGATGACGCAACTTGGGTTAAGGGCCGGCTTTTGTCTTCCGGGAAATCATCATTGGAAATTCTAACCGCAGAAGGTGAGCATTCCTACATCGCTAGAGAAGTGATTGTAAAAATCGTACTAGTAGCACATACACGACCAGCCTACATCGATGACAAAGAATTGCTAGAATTCGAGAGAGCGGACCAAAAGAGGCGCACAAACCTTCATGAAAAGGTCGAGAAAAAGACCAAAGGCAATGATGATTCGCATCTTTGGGGATGATAGCATGTCATGGGATGTTATCGATAACCATCACTTGGAGAAATCATTCGAATTCCCAGACTTTGCTAAGGCACTTGAATTTGTCAACTTGGCTGGACAAATCTGCGAAGATCAAGACCATCATGCTGAGTTCATCCTAAGTTGGGGCAAAGTTGTAATCAAAACATGGAGCCATGACGCTAATGGAATTACTGACCGAGACCACAAACTTGCGAAAGCAATCGATGAGGTGTCAGTAAATGGACCCTAAAGGAAGGGATGAACCTGGATACAGAATGCACGCCTTTGTATGTGGGCACTCTAGACCGGAGGGATCTGTAAGAGGTTGCTGCTCAGAGAAAAATTCACTTGAACTAATGCGTGAATTCAAAATCGCAGCAAAGGAGAGGGGAATTGTTGATGTCCGAGTTCAGAAATCTGGGTGCTTGGATTTCTGTGAGGCTGGACCAACTTGCGTAATCTATCCTCAAGGGGAATGGTTCAAAATCTCAAGCGAGGCAATTCCAAAACTAGTTGATTATCTAGAAGGTGCAAGCCTTCCAAGAGAATATCTTCTCGATATCAAAGCTTGACTGGACGAGTTGCACCACAAGCTTGACACTTTAGTAGAGTAGTTCTGTCTTGTTTGATGAAATGAGTATCTGGAGCATTGCATTGTACACACTTGATGTATGCATTCACGTAATTGACGATTGCCTTCTTCAATCTCTTTGGAGGGATTCTTCCCTTGAAGCGTGCACGTGGGCCGTCTCTGGAACCTGCTGTACCCAACTCGTTTAGCATGAATTGGTAAACATGGTTGTCATCTCTTTCCATATGATTAACGACTTCTGTGAAATTACGGAAAATTGTGTTTGAACCCTCAATCATAATTTGAGGATCTGGCAAAGTCCATCTTGCGCGGTTAGAGATTTCCTCAGGGATATTTGACCTGGCTCGGTCTAGCAAGGACTCGTACTCAAACTCCGACATCAGTCCCCTCGCCGAGCCCGCCCCATTTGAGGGTTTCCGCAATTTATGTGAATTGTTAACGATGGTTTGATGTCTAAGTTACTATCACATTATCATCATGGAACAAGGTTTGAGTATCGAACAATTGCGTGACATGGTCTCTAACTTACGAAAAGATGGACTAAATTCTCAGCAAATTGCCGATGAATTATCGCTGTCTCAGGATACAATTTCATGGCTTATCGCTGATAGTAGCGTCAACGAAAAGCCACAAGATGTCAGAATCGGTTGGAGAACTATAGGAGTTAGACCTCAAAGAATTGCCGCGATCGGTGCAATTATGGCTGATGTTGCTGCAGAAGAATGTGGAGACTTAATCGACACTGTTGTCGGTATTTCAATCAACGGAGTTCTATTTGCAAATGAGGTTGCAAGCCAGTTGGGATGCGAGGTCGCAATCCACAGAAACGTAGATGGCGAGGCTGGTCAAGGCTCACTTTCAAACAAGTATGGTCAGGTTGCAGGCAAGCGCGTAGCAATTGTTGACGATGTTCTGTCAACAGGTGTCACCATGTCAAAAACAATTGATGCACTAAGGGAGGCTGGAGCTGAAGTCGCCCTGTGTCTCGTTTTGGTAAACAAGACCGTGCGAAATGAAATCGATGAAGTTCCTCTGAGAGGAATTATCAGAGCCGCCGTTGTTTGAGGTGATTCCTTGCATTGGGCAGATTTCGCAGCACAAACATTGTCGCAGCGAGGAGACAAACACATCATTGCTTCTGGAATTACTCCGAGTGGTGAGTTCCACATCGGTCACCTCAGAGAGATCCTTACCGGTGACATGATTACAAGGGCGTGTAAAAACGCAGGCTTAGATGCAGAATTTGTTTTTATCGTAGATTCGGCAGACCCTTTGAGAAAGGTGTACCCTTTCCTATCCGATGAATATGAGGAATACATCGGTTGTGCTCTTGCAAATATTCCTGCACCAGATGAAAATGGTAAACCCGGGAATGATGGAAGGACTTACGCACAGCACTTCCTTGAACCATTCTTAGCAGCTCTAGAGCAGATTGATGTTCGACCAAGAATTATCGACAATTACACATCATATGCTAATGGTGAATTTGCAGATAAATCTAGGATAGCATGTGAGAAAGCAGATGAAATTAGAGAAATCATCGAGAGAGTAAGTGGTCGCGAACTTGCAGATGATTGGTTCCCATACAATCCATATGGGCACGATGGTAGTTTGGACGGAGTCACGGTAACCGGGTTTGAATGGCCTTATGTTCACTGGGAACAAGGCGGGGTTCCTGGCAAATCCGACCTTAACAAGGCAGATGGAAAATTGCCATGGCGGATTGATTGGCCAGCAAAGTGGGGATGGGTCGGAGTTACTTGTGAGCCCTTTGGAAAAGACCACGGCGCAGCAGGAGGGTCATACGCAACCGGAAAAGAAATTTCAGTATTGTTCGGTGATAATCCTCCGCATCCGCTGGTTTACGAGTGGATCTCACTCAAAGGAGAAGGTGCCATGTCTTCCTCTACAGGAAACACAATCGGGCCACTGGACGCCCTAGAATTAGTCCCTCCTGAGATATTGAGATACCTAATCGCCTCTACAAAACCGAAGAAGGCAATCACATTCGATGCTGGGATGTCTTTGGTTGAGTTGGCTGATGAATATGAAAGATTACTTTCTAGAAACTTAGACGAAGAGATGGCTGATGATTCATTATCTAGGAGACAAAAGGTTGCCTTGGAAGATGCTGAAGGAGCACTGAGAATGAGTAAGATCGGAGATTCCGGCAAAACCAATGTATCATTTAGACACCTTGCAATGCTTGCCCAAGTGAAATCTGATGATGAAATCATCAACACTATGGGACAAAATGTGTCTGACCGTTTGAATCGAATGAGAAACTGGATCAAAGGACCTCATTTCCCGGAAGAGTTGAGAATTAAAATTCGTGAAGAGGCCATGCAGGGCCTCGATTCTGGAATCATTAATTTCCTCAAAGTTTCACTTTCAGACTGTGAATGGAACTCAAATGATATTGGAAATGCAATTTCAACTTGTTTTAAGGAGAATGAAATCAGCCCTCGAGATGGCTATAGAAACCTATACTTAGCGATACTTGGAGTTGAGAAAGGTCCTAGATTGGCACCAATACTTTCCGAGATTGAAAGGGAAAGAGTGTTGAATTTGCTCGAGGTTTAGAGAGAAATCCAAAACCGAGCAGATACGGAGTATCTGTACCGTTCGATTGAAAGGTATCGACAGTTGTTGCCGACACATGGCCGGGGTATACTGTCCAAGTTGCGAGGCTGGTGTCGAACCTGCTTCGAAGTTCTGCCTATCCTGTGGTAACGACCTGACTGTTCGTGGACCAATAACGGCTACAGGCCACGATTTGAACCAACTAAAGGATGTCATACGAACCCGCGATGACCTTTCAATGGCAGAGAAATTCGACATGATCGCAAAGGTCGAAGAGGGAGCAAATCCGATTTTACTAGGAATCGCAGCACCAGCAGACGATGATGAAGTAGACATTGGTGAAGCATTCGCAGCAGGAGAATCTGAAACTGCTGTCGAAAGTGCTTTCACAAATTATCAGTTTGGTGAATCCGCTGCTGCATCGGCTGCTGTTAGGGCAACAGTACGTGGCACCGATGGATGGGTTTTAGTTCAGAAAGGAGACCTTGACCTATCGGACGGTCTGTTTAGGGATGCGATGAACCTTGGAATGGAAGCGAGTACTCACATCCATGACGTTTCTAGCGGTGAACACGAAGGTATCGACCCAGAAGCTATGCGTTCGATTCCGGTACTAAAACCGCCTAAGCGCTCTTTCTGCCCGAAGTGTGGATCGGACATTCATGCTAACACAATGCTTCAGTGGAGAAAGTGGAGAGATTCCTCTGGAGACGTGGTATCAATGCAACTTGAGGCGAGTATGGAAACCGCACTTATCCAGGTCGCATCACATTATCTAACTGTAATTGAAAACATCAAGAAAGATTCAAAATCTGTCGATGAAGATGCTCTTCGAAAGAAACTTGAGAAGGAAATCAGAAAGGAGTTAGAAGCCGAATTTGAGGGAAGAAGCGCTGCTACGAAACCTAAATCCGAATCAAAGCCAGAAAAGAAAGCATCTGCCAAGGTCTCAACTCCAAAGAAGAAATCTAATGCTACAACTCCAAAGAAAAAGGCTGGTGGCCTATTCGGTGCCAAGAAAGTCCAGAAGAAATTCGAAGGAGACCCAGCTGACAAAGCAGACTGGTTCTTGGCTGAAGCGCTCGATACCATTTACGACCCACACGGAACTGGTAAGGTACTGAAACCTAAGACGATTCTAGCAAGGTCTAGCGATGGTAACGTAAGAGTTCAAGACGTTGTCAGAGTGTATGATGCTGAAGGAAAGGACGGAATAAGTGACCTGGCTTGGACCAGCCCACTCACTGAGTACATCATTGAAGCGTATGATGCGTGCTAATCAGTAGTTTACTGTAAGCCTCATAGGTACAAGGTCGACCTCACGGTTTGCCTTGATTGCAGCTACTTCCATTACTGCGCCAGACATTGTTGTTACGAATGGAATGTTCATCTCAACTGCTAATCTTCGCATCATGTTTCCATCTCTTACCGCACCTCCAGAGATTGTTGGTACATTAACGATGAAAGATACCTGTCCTTTTCTCATCAAGTCTAAGGCGTCTGGATGCTTTCTATCAGTTATTCTATAGACAGTTTGAACTTCGATTCCATTTGCTCTAATTAAATCCGCAGTACCTGGCGTTGCATAGATTGCGAAGCCCATAGATTCTAATTCTCGAGCCACGGGTACCAGCGCATCCTTGTCTTCGTCTCTGACTGTGAGGTATGCACCACCCTCTTTCGCTACAGGAATTTCTGTTGCCAGTCTTGCCTTTAGGTAAGCAACGTCAGCCCTTAAATCAGAACCATATACTTCTCCTGTAGACTTCATTTCAGGGCCGGGAGCCGGATCAAGTCCCTGCAGTTTGATGAATGGGAATACAGGTGCTTTGACAGCGACGTGACCTGATGTTGCCTTTGGAATATCTTGGTCGCTTAGATTGATTCCAAGAGTAACCCTTGCAGCTATTCTTGCCATAGGAACTCCGGTTGCTTTAGCGACGAAAGGCACTGTACGGCTACTTCTAGGGTTAACCTCGAGGCAATATAGGTCATCACCTTGTATTGCAAATTGAATATTGAAACAGCCACGTATATTCAGTCCAATTCCAATCTTTCTCGTTTGTTCTCTAACCCTTTCAAGCATCTCTTCAGGAATATTTTGAGTTGGTATGAAACATGTAGAATCACCAGAGTGGATACCTGCCTCTTCGAGATGTTCCATCACTGCCCCAATCAACACTTCATTGCCATCGGATGCAGCATCGACATCTAGTTCGATTGCGTGACCAAGGTATTCGTCTACCAGTAGAGGTTTGTCTGGAGCGAGATATGCTTCTGCAAGGTACGCCTCTAACTGCTTTTCATTGGCAAGTATCTCCATTCCACGACCACCAAGAACGTAAGACGGGCGGATTAGAACTGGGAATCCAATCTTTTCAACTGCATTCCTGACGTCATCAGCACTTGTTCCTGTAGCACCTCTCGGCATTCTGATACCATTTCTCTCTGCAAATGCTTCGAATCTCTCTCTATCACTAGCCTCATCAATTGCATCGCACGTGGTTCCAAGGATATCTAAGTCCATTTTCAAAACCGGTAATCGCTTTTCGAGAGGCAGAGCAAGGTTGATCGCAGTCTGTCCTCCAAATTGAAGTAGTATACCATGTGCTTTCTCACGAAGCAGAACCTCTGTGACATACTCAAGCGTCAAAGGTTCGAAGTATAGTCGGTCAGATGTATCGAAATCAGTGGACACAGTCTCTGGATTGTTATTCATTAGAACTGCATCCATTCCAGCTTCACGTATTGCCTTTACAGCGTGGACACAGCCGTAATCGAATTCGATTCCTTGACCAATTCTAATTGGACCAGAACCAATTACCACCTGCCTACTCTTGGTTCTATTTTCCAAGTTCGGAAGCACATCTATTCTGTTATCACCATGTGGCTCGTAAGTCGAATAATAGTACGGCGTTTTCGCAGCAAACTCTGCAGCACAGGAGTCTACCATTCGGAAGATTGGGTGAACAACGTGCCTGTGCCTTGCACTCATCACAGCCTGCTCATTCCTGCTATCAGAAATTTCCTTCAGACCGGTTGCAGGGAATCCTGATAGGGCATCTGCGATGTGACCATCGGAGAAACCATGGCTCTTCCATTTCCTAAATTCAGAGGCTGTAACATCATTAGGTGAACATCCTCTTGACACTATTTCATTCTCGATATTCGCTATTCTTTGGAAACCATACAGGAACCAACGGGTAATTCTAGTAATCTCGTGGACACGCTCAATTGTCCAACCTCGCCTAAACGCTTCAATCACTGCGCCCATTCTTCTGTCGGTTGCAATTCTTAGCCAATCGATTAGGACATTATCTGGTAACTGCTCCAAGGCCCTATCTGCCATTCCTTCTCCTTCTGATTCATCGGCTCTAGTTAGCGGGCGAGGATGAGGAGCACCTTGCTCTAGTGAGGCCCACGCCTTTAGGAAGGCTTCTTCGAAGCAGCGGCCAATTGCCATTACTTCGCCGGTAGATTTCATTGAAGTTCCGAGAGTTCTGTCCGCAGTTCTGAATTTATCGAATGGCCATCTTGGAATCTTTACCACGCAATAGTCCAAAGTTGGCTCGAAAGCTGCAGTCGTACCTTCTCCTGTTATCGGGTTCGGCAACTCGTCCAATGTATACCCTACAGCGATTTTTGCGGCCATTCTTGCAATTGGATAACCTGTTGCCTTCGATGCTAGAGCAGAGGATCGTGAAACCCTAGGGTTAACTTCGATTACACGAACTTCACCTGTGGATTGATTCACTGCGAATTGTACATTACATCCGCCCTTGATATTCAATTCACGAATCAACGATAGTGACATGTCTCTTAGCTGCATATGGTCTCTGTCCGACAGAGATTGAACTGGTGCAACAACCGTTGATTCACCGGTGTGAACACCCATGGGGTCTATGTTTTCCATAGTACAGACAATAGTTGCATTGTCTGCTGTATCCCGCATAACTTCGTACTCATATTCCTGCCAACCTAAAATACTCTCTTCGATTAGTACTTGACCAATTCTGCTATTTCTAAGACCAAGAGTAGCGATTTCGACTAACTCTCCAGTATTCCAGGCAGTACCGCCACCAAGACCACCAAGTGTGAAAGCAGGCCGAATTAGAATCGGCCATGAACCAATTTCATCCGCTGCTGCAAGCACTTCATCCATTGAGTTACAAGCGATCGCCTCTGAAATTGGTAGGTCAATTCCAAGACAAACCTGATTGAATAAGTCTCTATCCTCAGCCTTGTCGATTGCATCCAAATCTGAACCGATTAATTCTACACCGAGTTCATCAAGAACACCGGCATGTGCTAACTCGCTCGCTATGTTTAGCGCTGTTTGACCACCCATTCCTGCTAGAAGTGCATCTGGTCTCTCAATCTCTAGGATTCTGCGAATTGTGTCTGGGAGTAAAGGCTCGATGTACACTTTGTCTGCCATTTCAGGGTCGTTCTGAATCGTTGCAGGATTCGAATTCACCAAGATTACTTTGTAGCCATCTTCCCTCAAAGCCTGAACAGCTTGGGAGCCTGAGAAATCGAATTCAGCAGCCTGACCGATTTTAATCGGTCCTGAACCAAGAACTAGAATTGTTTCCAAATCTTCTCTCCGTGGCATCAATTCGCACCCCCATAATGTGCGTCAACCATCTCACGGAATC
>JAYYDR010000108.1:0-7579 GCA_036160735.1 Thermoplasmatota archaeon | reverse complement strand
GGATACATCGCTGGAGTTGTCGGTTCTTCAAACTCTCCAGTTTCAGGAATGACAATAGCGACTCTACTGTTTACAATTGCTTTGGTTTGGATTGTCGGCGGTCTAATTCTCGATATGGGACAAACCGAGATGATGGTTGCTACAATGTTTATTGCGGCGATTGTGGCTACATCTGCAGCAATCGCTGGTGACGTCATGCAGGACTTGAAGACAGGTCATATGGTCGGTGCAACTCCGTGGAGACAGCAAACTGCAGAGATCATAGGAGTCACAGTTGGTGCGATTGTAATCGGTCCGGTTCTATCCATTTTGCATGACGCGTTTAGAATTTCAAATACAGCATGTTTGGCAAATCCAAGACCAGAAGATCCCACTTGTCAAGATGCATTATTTGCGCCACAGGCTGAATTAATCGGTGCAATTGTTCAAGGGGCATTTGGTGGTAATATTAACCTGCCAATGGTAATGCTGGGTGCAGTGATTGCTGTCATCTTAATCAGGCTAGCAATGCCGGTAATGAGTGTCGCAATTGGTATTTACCTACCATTGTACTTGTCTGTTCCAATAATGGCTGGTGGGATAATATCTCACATCTTGCTATCGAGTGCAAGGCTTAGAATAGACGGAACATTGGAAGGTGAGCCTAGTGAAGATGCTACAGCTGCTGTGAAAGAAGTTCAAGACAAAGGAGTCCTAATAGGTGCAGGATTTATTGCAGGTGAATCCCTTATGGGAGTTCTACTAGCGATATTCATAGTTGCAGAGATGGACCCATCCTCATGGTTTGGAGGGATTGGTACACTATCGTACACTTTTTCACTAGTGTTCTTTGGATGGTTCGTTGCAGTTTTCATAATGCTATCAGCACGTGCATTGCCTGCCAGAGGAAATTTGGCAGAAGATCTGATGTATGTTGCTGCTGATGCAGCAAAGAAGTTACGAGGAGTGTTCTCTTTACCTAATTTTGACAACCTGTCAAAACGTAAGAAATACAACTGAAATTTACACGAATCTCAAACACAACCATCAAAGGCCATAGTCAAAGGCAGGTGGTCGAAGGGACAGATATGGCAGGAATGACTATTCCCGAATTAGAAGAAATGGCACGTAAGTGCCGGATAGAGATTTGCAAGATGACACATCGTGCACAAGCAGGACACCCGGGCGGTTCTTTGTCAGAAATCGACATTCTGTGCGCTCTATACGGTCATAGACTTCGAGCAAAGCCTTCAGAGCCTGACTGGGAGGATCGAGATAGATTCATTCTCTCGAAAGGTCATGCATCACCGGGAATGTACGCCGTTCTTGCTGAAATGGGATTCATCTCCCACAAAGATTTGGAATCTTACCGAGTTAAAGGAGGCGTTTGCCAAGGACACGTCGATATGAAATGGTGTCCTGGAGTTGATTTTTCTGCAGGCAGTCTAGGAATGGGACTTTCGTTTGGAATGGGCTGTGCAGTGGCTGCTAGGTTAGACGGTTCAGAGCGTAATGCGTATGTGATGGTCGGAGATGGAGAAATTCAGGAAGGCAGTGTTTGGGAAGCCGCAATGGCGGCAGCGCACCACGAACTGGGTAACTTGAAACTGTTCGTTGATTGCAACCGGATTCAGAATGATGACTTCTGTGAGGCACAAATGAGAATGTTTGACATTCCTGCAAAGTGGGAATCATTCGGTTGGGCAGTAAAGGAAATCGACGGTCATGATATGAAATCTATAGTCGATGCAATAGATTGGATGGACACTGTCAAAGACAAGCCTGCAGTCGTAATTGCAAATACTGTCAAAGGGAAAGGAGTATCGTTCATGGAAGACAACCCGGCATTCCACGGAGCTGCACCTTCTGATGAACAACTTGCAATTGCATTATCTGAATTGGGGGTGAGCGCTTGACAAGGATGGCAGCAACCAGAGATGGATATGGAGATGCCCTACTGGAACTAGCAGGTAATGAGAAGGTTGTTGTTCTAGAAGCTGATCTAGGAAAATCTACCAAATCTCTTCACTTCAGGAAAGCGCACCCAGAGAGAACAGTTTCTTGTGGAATTGGCGAGCAGAACATGCTGCTTGTAGCAGCCGGCCTTGCATCCAATGGCTACATACCGTTTGCTAGCACTTTTGCAATATTCACAGAGCGAGCATTTGAACAAATGCGTAATGGTGTAGCAAGACCAAATTTAGCAGTTCATTTGTGTGGCAGCCACGGTGGCACTCACACAGGAACAGACGGTTCCAGTGCACAATCGATAGAAGATTTGGCTATTTACAGAACTCTTCCAAACGTTGTTGTAATACATCCCTGTGATGATGTGTCTACCAAGGCTTTGACAATGCAACTACCAGGCTTAGGTAGTCCATCTTACATGCGAACAGCTAGGAACAAAACTCCTGTTTTGTATGATGGCAAAGAGGATGAAATTAAAATCGGAAAAGGAATTACATTGACAGAAGGAAATGATGTTGCAATCATCGCATGTGGCGTCCTGGTACACGAAGCGCTAGTCGCAGCAGAGAAACTCAAGAGCGAGGGAATCAATGCGACTGTAGTCGACATGCATACAATAAAGCCACTGGATACTGAACTAGTAGACAAGTTGTCCAGGCAATGTGGTGCTATCGTGACTGCAGAAGACCACTCTGTTATCGGCGGTCTTGGAGGGGCTGTTGCTGAGCATGTTGTTTCCTCACATCCTGTTCCAATTGAGAAAATTGGTGTCAATGATAGATTTGGTGAATCGGCTCAAGCCGAAGAGATGCTTGAGATGATGGGCTTGAAATCACACCATATTTGTGACTCTGTTAGGAAAGTTATCGCGAGGAAGGCTTGAAGCACTGTCTAGGACAGCATGCGTTTCATGGAGTTCTTTTTAGACACCGCTGATGTTGACGAAATTCGAGAAATAGCCTCTTGGGGAATCCTTGACGGAGTAACAACCAATCCATCACTGATTAAGAAAAGCGGAAGAGATTTCAAAACTGTTGTAGCTGAAATTGCTTCTATCTGTGACGGTCCCATATCTGCAGAAGTTACTGCACTTGATACCGCTGGTATGGTTGAGCAGGGTCGTGCACTGAAGGCTGAATTGCCTGAAAATGTGATTATCAAAATTCCATGCACACCGGAAGGTCTGGCAGCAACAAAAATCTTGACCTCAGATGGAATAAAGACGAACGTCACTCTAATTTTCTCGGCATCCCAGGCATTAATGGCAGCAAAAGCTGGTGCAACATATGTATCTCCATTTATTGGAAGAATCGATGACACTGGAGCGGATGGGATGTCGCTGATTGCGGAAATCATGGCAACCTGGGAGAATTACAATATTGAAACAAAGGTGCTAGCAGCTTCAATTCGACATCCAACTCATGTCTTGGCATGTATGCAGTTAGGAGCACATACAGTTACAATGCCCACCAAGACCTTCCGTCAATTGATGAGTCACCCACTAACCGATAAGGGCCTTGCTGGTTTCATGAAAGACTGGGCAGAGGTCGAGGCAGCGGGTAATGCTTGAAGCGAACTTTTCATAATGAGCGTCCTGTCACATCGAAACAGGAGGCGATTAACGTGAGTGTTCATGATGACAAAGTTAAGCGTCTTCTCGACGGTGAAATTGACGAGGCTGAGATTGCAGCCGACCCGGTATTAGCCAGTTTAGCAGAACGTATTTTCGGCTTGAACATTGAACCAATCACACCAAGTAAACCGAGCCAAGCCCCAGCAAATCCTGCGGTAGAGGTCGTTCCAGCAGTGACTTCTAACGAGCCTATGATTGAGGTTATTCCAGGAGCGGCGCCTGCAGCACCTGCGCCAATGCCGCTTCCAACCTTACCAAAAATTCCAGAACAGAAATCGAAGAAAGGGGGATTGCTCAAAATATTTGGTGGTCTATCTCTCGTTGTAGCGGTAGCAAATATTTTCGGTGCTTTTGGTTTCTTGAATTCCACATGCAGCGGTGACAAATGCACAGGCGATGCGACCCGAATTAACTGGCTTGATGTTCATAATATTGGTAACGAAATGGGATGGTCACTTCCTTTCCCTGAACTAGGAATTCCAGACTATGTCGCAATTGCATCTAGCATCTTGGTGCTAATCGTGGCATTTCGCAAGAAATGATGCGTAAGCAGGTGAACATCAATGGGTAAAGGCAAGGCAAAGCGCGGCATACCATCAAAAACTGATGATTTCAATGCTTGGTATCCGTTTATTGTGGAAGCTGCTGAACTTGTCGATAAGCGATACCCAATCAAGGGTATGGATGTATGGCGTCCATATGGATGGAAGACAATGAAGCTAATTGATTCACTAACTCACAAGGAAATGGAAAGGACCGGCCACGAAGAGGTCAATTTCCCATTGCTAATACCAGAAAATCTTCTAGAGAAAGAAAACTCACTTGTGGCACGCCTAAAAAGAGCAAGAGAAGAAGGCATAGACCCTGATGACTTGAGAGACGAAGATGAAGAGGGCGGTTTCAAAAAAGAGGTCTACTGGGTTAAACACGCTGGAGAAAACGAGTTAGACATCCCAATGTTCTTACGACCTACAAGTGAAACAGCGATGTACACAATGTTCCCATTATGGATCAGATCTCACAAAGACCTACCCATGAAATTGTACCAAATGGTAAACACCTTCCGATATGAAACAAAGCAAACCAGGTCGTTCATCAGAGTAAGAGAAATTCACTTCTTTGAGGCACACACAGCACACGCTGACGAGGAATGTGCTACAAGACAAATTCAGCAGGATTTGCAGATTGTTGATAACTTGATGCACGATTTGTGCCTGCCTGTAATCAAAGCAAGGAGGCCTGTTTGGGACACATTCCCAGGTGCGTGGTACACAATAGGTATCGACGCAATTATGCCTAATGGCAGAACTCTCCAAGTTGCTTCATGCCACCACTACAGAGACCAGTGGGCAAAAGCATTCGATGTAACATACGAAAATCTGAATGCTGAACAACAGCACTGCCACCAAACAACTTACGGTATGTCGGAGAGACTATTGGGCGCTGTAGTTGGAATGCATGGCGATGATAATGGGCTAATAATGCCCCCTGCAATCGCTCCACATCAAATTGTAATATGCCCGATGATACGAAAGAACTCAGAAGTCGACACTATCGCAAAGAGCGAAGAAGTTGCATCAATTTTGAGAGAATCTGGTTTCCGTGTCAAAGTTGATGCTAGAGACATACATGCTGGACAGAAGTATTTCGATTGGGAAATCAAAGGTGTGCCACTACGCTTGGACATTGGTCCAAGAGATATTGAGAACAATACCGCTTTTGCAGCAAGACGAACTGGTGGTAAAGAACCACTTCCCCTGGATTCTATAGCTGAAGAATGTAAGCGTGTTTTGAATGAAATTTCTGATGAACTGAGAACAAGAGCGGCAGCACATACAGAGGATGTCGTCATTCCGTTAACAGATTTGAAAGCCGTCGAAGATGGCAAGATTTACGAGATGGCATTCGACGGTACAGATGCACATGCTGAAACTATAGAGAGGACAACAGGGTTGTCATTCCTTGGCGATTCTACATCCCCTTACGATGAAGAACAGCCGTGTTTCATGTCTGGAAAGATGACAACTCGCAGAGTAATCTTAGCAAAGACTTACTGATTACATTTCAAGACCGTCGAGGTCTAGTTCTGAATCTCTCATCATACGCTTCATTTGTTTGTTCATCTTTCGGTTACCGCTCATTCCTTTCATCATCTTTCTAGAGCGGTTCCACTGTCCAATCAACTCTCTGACATCTTTTTCCTTTACTCCTGACCCTCTTGCAATTCTTTTTATTCGGTCAGCCTTGATTTTTGCGGGTTCGTCCTTTTCATACGTTGTCATCGAGTCCATAATTACACGATATCGGTCAAGGTTCGCCTGCATGGCTTCTTTCTGATTCTTGCCCATAGCCCCCATTCCACCAAACATTCCGCTAGGTAAAAACGAAAGGAGTTTGTCGATTGTTCCAACCTTTGACATCATTTCCATTTGTGAGTACATGTCATTCAATGTGAAGCGACCAGTCATCATTCTCTGAGTGATTCGCATCGCCTCTTCTTCGTCCATATCCTCAGGAGCTAAATCGATTAACCCACGAATATCGCCCATTCCTAATAGACGTGAAATGAAACGGTCGGATTCGAATTTCTCTAAATCAGCAACTTTCTCACCCGTACCGATGTACATTACAGGAGCACCAGTTGTTGCTACAGCCGAAAGTGCTCCACCACCACGTGCTGTACCGTCAAGTTTTGTGATTACGATACCTGTTACTCCAGCAAGGTCGTGGAAATTGGCCGCCACTGGTCCAGCGGATTGACCAACTTGGGCATCGATAACAAGGAATCTCTCATTTGCATTTGCGACATCAGATATTTGTTCTAATTCGACAACTAACTCTTCGTCTAACTTGTGTCGGCCTGCAGTGTCAATGATTACCAGATCTGCTGCTGCGTGCTTTTTCAAACCATTTTTGACAATATCAACCGCATTCTTATTCTCAGGTTCTCCGTATACTTCGACACTTGAGTCCTCAAGTAACTGCGACAACTGATTGTATGCTCCAGGTCTGTGAACGTCCGCCTCGATAACAGCGACTCTAACACCGTGTCTTCTTCGGTACCATTCTGCCAGTTTTGCAGTTGTAGTTGTTTTACCATTTCCATATAGTCCAACCATCAAGATTGTTGATTGGTGCGGTCTTACTTCTCTTGGTGGACCTAGAAGTCTAACAAGTTCAGTATAGAGAATATTCATCGCATGTGTTTGCAATGTAATTCCCGGGCGAGGTTCTTCTTCCCTCATCCTGGATTCTAATTTTTCAGTGATTTCTTTGGTCTGTCTTACGTTGAAATCCGCTTCTTGCAATGCTCTTCTTAAAGAGCGCAACATCTCTTTGAGTTCGTCCTCATTCAACTTTCGGCGACTCTTGAGTATTCCCAATGCAGAGAATATACCACGAGAGAGTCCCTCTAATGCCATGAATCAACCCAAAGGTGCATTTGGTTTGAACCCAACGGATAATTATTCAGGTGGAAAAGTTAGTTTTAGGATCTCACCCTCTAATTTTGCTTGGACCTGACTGGCTTTTGCAGGACGGTCAAATGGTACAGGATGCTCTCTAGAATTTATTCCAACATATACTGTTCCGGATTCGCTACGTAGAGACAAATCCTCTCTGACAATCCCGGGAAGATGGAGATAGACATCATCTCCTTCTGACCATGTTCCTCTATGAACCTCTAGGCCAATTCCAATTTCGAAAGGACCTAGCCCATCGCTGACGCCAAAATCTCCATGCAACTCATTACTGATTTCTCTGAGGGCATCAATCCCATGGATGTCTGAGTCCTTTAATTCGACTTCATGTAAGATCAAATTAGGCAATGCTGCTTTCAGTTCAGACACATTTTTCCTCTCGTTTTCCCTTCGAGTTTGAATAAATGAATGATCTAGATCAGGAGTCATGCGATTGATTACACATCCTGTGACAGGCAGATTGAATTCTGCTAGGGATTGATGGGCACGTGTAGTCTCATTCACACCCATTTTTTCAGGA
>JAYYDR010000107.1:0-33346 GCA_036160735.1 Thermoplasmatota archaeon | reverse complement strand
ACTCAAAATCTCATTCTCTTTGGGTAGCAACCGACCTTTGGCTACCTCCGGGATGTGATTCAATGATTGAGTGTGGTCTTGAGGATGGAGGATATGTTTGGAAGAACTGGCTTGGAGGATTTATTCTAGAGAAGAAATACGAAGTGTATGAGATGAACATGACTAACTTCATTGTCCCATCAAATCCATTGTGTGATGGCTGTAAAGGTCGCTGGGCACTTGACCCCTCACTAGGTTCATTGAAGGATGACACATACGATATCGACAATGATACATTATCAAATGGAGCAGAAGCTCCAGACAGATGGAACACCAATCCGGTGGATGATGATACAGATGGTGACCTGTTACCGGACGGCTGGGAAGTTAGATACTCTGAAGAGGCACTAGTCATCGGACTTGTTGACAACTCAACATACAGTGCATACGGTGCGCGTGGTGTAATGGACCCAGCTTTGAAAGATTCAGATGGTAATGGAATCGATGATGGGATGGAAGACCCAGACAAAGATGGGTTAAACCGCTCTGGACTAGTAGCTAAGTATTGTCCATCTTACAATGATCCTCAGTCCAGTAACTGTCACATTGATCCAGACTCACCTGATGGTAAGTTGTTCTATGATAATCTAGAAAATTACACAAGTTTCGAAGAGTTTGTCAATGGAACAAATCCAATCAGAAACGATACAGATGGTGACGATTGGAATGATGGACCAGAGGTTTACTATCAAGACCATGATGACGATGGAATGGCAACAGGTTGGGAATATTACTTCAATTTCGATCCATATGATGATGCAGACAGAATGGTCGACACAGATGGTGACGGTCACGTCAATTATTGTGAATACAAGTGGGATACCAACCCAAGGGACATCAATAGTTTCCCTGGTCAAGGACAATTGTGTAATGCGTTTGAGGAGTAGTAAATGCAGAAACAACTGAAGTCATGTTTTGTCATTGCTTCTGTTTTGCTTATGCTTGTACCAGTGTCTGCTAACGATGTTGACAGCGCTGAATCAAATGGTTTACTCACTAGCGAATCAATTAACGGCTTGTGGGTGAATAATTCAATCGAGATAACCGGTTCAACAAATCTCAACCCACAGACTGCAGATTGGGTTCTATATGACGTGACTAATCCGTATATTGAATGGCCGGTACTACGCAGTGGGGATTTCTTCACAACTGTTAATCCAATCGAGGAAGGACTTTGGAATTGGACACTCAGTATTGATGTCCAAGATGTAAATTGCACATGCTGGTTGGAAATCGGTCAGCCTAATGGTTTGGGTAAGGAGTTCCTCAACCGGATAATATTCATCGGGGCGGGACCACATAACCCAGTCATATCACCGAATCATGATAACACGATAATGCTTGACGGACCAATAGAGATTTCTGCCACAGCGACTCTTTCTGATAGCATACCTTCCGAGGGAAGCATAATCATGAATTGGTGTAGTTCACCAAACGGTGCGTGTGATGGTGACTCTTTCTCCGATATCATTCAAGTAGACTGGAATGAAAATTTAGCATCATTCACATTGAATGCCACGGATATGGATTTGGAAGATGGTGTTTGGAGTTTCAATTATTCTTATCAAGACGTATACTTGAGAGAATCTCCAGCAATTGAGATTACGGTTTACGTTGATAGGAACGCTCCCGTATCCTCAATGATTAGCCCTAGCGAATCAAATGAAGGCGATACCATTTTGGTTGATGGCAGTGGGTCAAGTGATGGAGTTTGGACTAACAACTTACAATATGTCTGGTATGTTACGAAGCCAGACGGTTCAATCTATGTCCCTGAAACCAGTGGATACAATGGTATTTTGGAAATCATGCTAAATGAATCTGGTTTGCATACTATTAGGCTAGACGTCATTGATTGGGTTGGTAGGATGAATTCGACTACATCACAGATTAACGTGATGAACTCTGTGCCGGTATTGGATATGGGCATTGAAGGTACAGATGTTACCAACCCGAATTCTTGGCAATTTACTCTCGGTGATAATATTTCGTTGCAGCCAAGTATTACGGACTATGGCGATACAGTGGAAGAATTTACTTTCTCTTGGTATTTGAACTCAAAACTAGTTGCAAATTCTCAAGATTATTCAGTCGCAGAGCTTGATGAGGGTACTTACACCCTATCACTAATTGTAACTGATGATGATGGGGCAACCGATTCATATGAAATTGAAATAATGATAGTTTCGGAAAATGAAAAGGAAAACGATAATTCGAATTATGGTTCAATATTCGTTTTGATAGGGATTATTGTATTTTCAATACTTATGTTTAGCAGAATTAGAAACAAGGATTCTGGATCAAAGTCTCTTCCTAAGTGGAATGAGACTACCACAAACAACGACCAAGATGTAAAGCATGCTAACAGTCATGAAACTGAGTTATGGGACTAATTTTCTCAAACGTAAGATAACAATAACTGAATAATCGGAGTGGTTAGTAGGTTACATGTGGGGAGAGTCCCTTGAGGCAGTAGGCCCTGAGCCTGCCAAGATTAGCAATGAAGAATTTCTTGCGCGTCAGCAGAGATTGTTCTCACAATTGCGACCAGGTGACTTACTCATAATTACTGCTCCGCACGAGTCTACACGCTCAAACGATGTTCACTATCCCTATCGATCTAGTAGCGACATGCTCTACTTGTGTGGATGGGAGGACCCTGAGGCTGTTCTCACAGCATACAATGATGATGGTGATTGGATTACTACTTTGTTTGTCCAACCCAAAGATATACTTCAAGAGATTTGGGAAGGGCGCAGACCAGGTGTTGAGGGTGCTGTCAAAGATTGGCCAATTGATAACGCAGTTTCGCATGAAGACTTGAAAGAATCACTATCAGAAATGCTTGTCAAATGCTCACGAATTGTTGTAAAATTAGGAATTGACTCTGTAGTCGATGGATTGGTCGATAATGAAATTAAATCCAATTCCAGAGATCGGCAGAAATTTGGTCTCGGCCCTGTGAGTATAATCGACCCATCAAGGATGATTAATGAATTGAGGCTTAGAAAATCAGATGCAGAGATTGAACTGATGAGATATTCTGCAAAAATCGCTGCACAGGCACATATACAGGCCATGGCTAACACGAGGCCTGGTGTTGGTGAATGGCAATTAGAAGGCATAATCGAAGGCCTGTTCAAATACTGTAAAACCTCAGGCTCCGCTTACCCATCAATCATCGGTTCTGGCGAGAATGCTACAATTTTACATTACACTGTCAATGATGATACATGTGATGATGGCGAAGTGATTCTTATCGATGCTGGGTGTGAGTATAAGGGATACGCTTCAGACATTACTAGGTCTTGGCCTGTAAATGGTAAGTTCAGTGAAGCACAAGCAGAAATTTACCAAATTGTCTTGGATGCGCAATTAGCTGCAATTGACCAATGTAGGGTTGGTAATACCTATGATGCACCTCACAATTCTGCCCGTCGAGTTCTAGCTGAAGGTCTAATCAGAATCGGTGTAATTGAACAAGATTTGGAAGAGGCACTGGCACCGGATGGTGAATTGAAAAACTGGTATATGCACAACACAGGTCATTGGTTAGGAATGGATGTACACGATGTTGGAGTTTACAGACCGGATGATGAACCTAGATTGTTTGAAGAAGGAATGGTAATTACAGTCGAACCAGGATTGTATTTCGGAGCATGGCGCCCCGATGTTGAGTGTCCAGAAAGATACGCTAACATTGGAATTAGAATCGAGGACGATGTACTAATTACCAAAGATGGTCCTGATGTTCTATCAGGTGATTGCCCGAAAACAATCGCTAATATTGAAGCGTTAGTTGGTACTGCTTGAGTGGTCCGAATGGATTGGCAAGATATCTTGGCGAACCAATTCTCAGAGGGTTCTAGGCTAACAACCGATGAAGCTGTGATTCTGTATAGAGACGCACCATTACATGAACTCAGAAGTGCAGCAAACTCACGTAGGGTCAAAATGAATGGTGATAGAGAAGTTACCTATCTGATCGATCGTAACATCAACTACACCAACGTTTGTACGATAAACTGTCAGTTTTGCTCATTCTATCGTCCCCCTGGACATGATGAAACTTATACTCAAACTATCGATGAAATAAGCAACAGAGTACGAGAACTAGAAAACATTGAGGGAACAAGAATACTGATGCAGGGTGGAGTAAATCCTGAACTTGGAATCGAATATTATACTGAATTATTGTCCTCATTGAGATTACGACATCCAACGATTGATATCGACTGTTTTTCTCCTATTGAAATCGAAGGTATAGCGGAAGTAACTGGTATTTCCACTCTCGAAGTGTTGACCCATTTGAAAGATGCTGGAATGCATGGTTTACCCGGTGGAGGCGCAGAGATGCTAGTTGAATCGGTGAGAACCGATGTATCTCCAAAGAAGGGCTCTCCGGATAACTGGCTAAACGTTATGAGAGAAGCACAATCGCTTGGATTGGTTACAAGTGCAACAAACGTATTTGGATTCGGAGAGTCGATTGAAAATCGGGTTGAACACATGTTCAGAATAAGAGAATTACAAGACTACAGTCTTGAGAACTACTCAAATGGATTCACTTCATTCATTGCATGGCCCGTTCAATTGGAAAACAATTCATACGGAAAAAGGAACCGTGGTAGAAATAAATTCGAGTTGGGTGCTGGACCTACAGAATATCTTCGCCACGTTGCTGTTTCAAGACTATTCTTTGATAATATCGAACATATACAAGCATCGTGGCCTACAATGGGACTATCCATAGCACAAATGGCACTTCTTGGTGGTGCAGATGATGCAGGTTCGACAATGATGGAAGAAAATGTTGTATCAGCCTCTGGGACCCACAAGATGCAAGCAACAGAAATCGAGTTGCAGGATGCGATAATTAGGGCTGGATTCATTCCAAGACGAAGAAATTCCCGTTACGAATTGCTTGATACACCCGGTTCAAAAACCAGCTTGTCGGAAATGCCTGCACCGCCGCCTACTCAATTTGCGTCGTAATAAACAAGCCAAATATTGGCTCGAATTTCTCTTCCACCACCATTGGTATCTTGTGGAACATATTCCTGACCGTTGAATAATCCCTTGTATTCTAGATTATTTGTTGAGGAGTTGTCGACCCAATCAGTGATGTCATACACCCATTGTTTGACGTCTTGTCCTGCGCACCAGCCAGCTCTTCCAAATGGCCATGAGCCAAATTGATTGGCAACAACTCCGTCATCGACCTCTTTCTCACATCCTTGATTATCATACACGATTGGGTGCCATTCATATGCCGTATTCCCATTCAGGTAGTAGTGATGTTCATGGTCACAGAACTCAGCACAATTTGCTTGGTCTTGATTGAATCCGTGACCTGTAATTGTTGCCACGATCTTTAGACTATTGTAATCTGATAAGGCTGTGAAGTTATGTTGCCTCTTGTATCTGGATTCGTTATTGTATTCACCAGCAAATTGACCCCCAGTAAACACCTGTTCTCCAGATGTACTTCTCTCACCAACATTCCAGTTTGAGAATAATAGCTTTACAGTCATAGTTCCCTTATTTGCCCCTTGATACTTGAAATTTCTAACATCATTATCCTCTAGCATGAATAAATATGGCGATATGTCGGTTAACCACCGACCCTCGCGACCATAAGTTGTAATCCACCGCATGAATTCTGTGCCACATTTACTCGAGTTGTCTCTATCACATATTTTCATGTAAGCAAGATAATCCCATTCGTGACAGCCACCGTAACTTCCATCAGACTTCTGGTATCGATTTCTTCTGTCCTCACAAGCATGCTCATGGAATACTTCCAAAGTATCGTATGTACTGATGTTATTTGGAAGGGAGATTGTGGCATTTTCGTAAGTTGAAGTGTATCCTCCACCCCATCCTCCACTGTGCCACACTTCATCAACGATTGTTACAGTGTGTATATTTGGGTCATTCTCTCTTACCTCTGTCGGGAATTCGTAGTTGTACATTCTAGCCTCATACGCCCAATGCGTGATATCGTTTGTTTGAGATGTCCAAGCATAGATCGAGCCGATTTCTCTTGCTCTTTGGAATCTGTCAATTCCGTAATAAAATGAATTCCAATTGCCAATCAAGTCTCCAATTCCTCCAGAAGCTGTAGACATATCTTGGTCTATGTAGTGGATTCGATTTTCCCACTTCAATTCTTCATCAGCATTAAGTGCATTTTGGACTGCTGCCTTTCTACCTTGCACATCACTATTGTATGAATTATCAAACGAACCGTAGAAAAGATGTGCATTGTCTGGTAATTGTCTAATCATTGGTCCAGGATTCTTTGACCAATCCACATTGTTACTATTTCCTGAGGAGTCAGTATACTTGAACAGGAATATGTAGACGTCATTACCTGTCCACTCATTTCTAAAAGACCACGTTCCGTCAAGTGTAGGTAGTGAGAAATGAGCAACTGTATCCATTCTACCGTTGCCATGTCCAGTTTCTTTCCATTGAACTGGCAATTGGTAAACTGCACAACCGTTTGCATCCGGTGTCCACTTGGCTTGGGTGTTTGCGCAATTGTCAACATTGGAGAAAACTCCATCACCGTCTAAGTCAGCACATCCAACATTGTTTACCACATTACCTGGAGGGGTTCCTGCGCAATTGTCGTCCGCATCAACCACTCCATCGCTGTCTGAGTCTCTTTCGGTAGCATCACAACCATTCTCGTCAACATCCTGTGCACCTTTTGGAGTTCTTGGGCACAAATCTAGGGTAAAACCAGTAAAGTTCACGTCATTGACACCATCATTGTCATCATCTTCATCTTCTGACAGGTCATAACATCCATCTCCATCAAAATCAGTTGTTGAATTACTTTCCCAATTAGAAAAACCTCTCCAACAAGAATCAATTGTATCATTGACTAAATCGTTGTCATCATCCATATCCTCGGTGTAATCTCTGCAACCATCTAAATCCCAGTCAGTATAGGGCTTTGACTCCCATCCAATTTCTCCCCTTGGACAACTATCCTCATTGTCTTCAACTCCATCATTATCATCGTCATTATCTTCCGTTGAGTCTGCACACCCATCGGTATCGAAATCATTGACTGAGTCGCTTACCCATCCTATTTCAGAAGCACAGTCATCATCAATATCTGGGATTAGGTCATTGTCATCATCTAGGTCTTCCTCGAAGTCATGACAACCGTCAGAATCACGATCTGTAATTTCATTTGGATTCCATCCTTCATCTTCTCCGTAACCATTTGGACAGGAATCCGAATCATCGGGAATTCCGTCTCCATCCATATCGTTACTTGATGCTAGAATGACCCTAACCAATCTAGAGTCCTGAGATTCTGTCCAGATTCCACAAGTTGCAGTAATCGTGAGGTTATATGACTCTTCCACAACACCTTGATTGATGCTAAATTCTCCTGCTTCGTTGACCAATTGTGAGTTTGAACCATCACTAACAGTACAAGATTCAGGCGATGAATGAATTACTTTTCCGGATATTGTTAGCGGTGCTGAAATGTCCATTTCGATTACGGAATCAGTAGATAGAATTGTATCCCCTTCATTTGGAGTTAAAACTGTAAACTGGATGTTATTCTGAATCGGGTCTTCTAGACCATCAACCACTAAACGCAGGTTTACCATCCATTCACCAGGTTCATCTGGCATGAAAATCATTCGGGTTCCAGAGTTTGTATCTAAAAATGTAGCTTCGATTGACCTCAATCCTGTTGGAGTAATTATGTCCGATTCTACAAAGTAATTAGTGCTAAGAGGGTTAACTGATATTATTCCTTCAATGATTAGAATTTCGCCAACCGATGGGTTTCCCGTAGTCATAATCGAATTGAATGATGCTGTAATAGGTACGAATTCTTCGGTTTCCTTGTCTTCGTTTACAGGCTCACCACTCCCAAAGCAACCTGATAATAGCATAATCAAAGTCAAGAACACGGCACTGGTCACCTTGCGCTCCATGATTGTGGAGAATGGGTCAAGCAAATGAATTCTTTCATCTACAAAGTGTCACTTTCTGTGCGTCCATCAGAAATTGACAAGTCATCATTAACAATTTGTTCCTTTGAATGTGCTACGATGAGTGGTTCAACCCATAACAAAGGTCCTCCATTCACTCGTTCAATATTAACGATTAACTCCCAATGGACCCTGACTAAGTCACCATAAACTGTGCCAGGCCATTTTCCATCAGGCTTTTCGAGTTCAAAGTTACCACCCTCTAACCCGATATCACACTGCTTGCTTGAACTCATTATTCGCATAGGTCTGAGGAAAACTCCTCCCGGTGCGTCGTGTCTCTCCATTGGAGCGTCTTCACCCATCCCAGTCCCATCATCCAACCCCTTTTCCCAATGGTGGGGAAGTGCCGTTGTTAATCCAGGAGGAGGTTGACCGTTAGGGTCTCTGTTTAGCGCTGCAAATACCTTATGTCTTGCAGGCGGAAGAATTCCTACCCTCCAAGACAATTTCATTGAAATCCAGTCATCCTTAGGTTCTGATATTTTGATTTGCCCTTTCAGGTTAGAGCCGTTATCAGTCTTTGCAATATCGATTTTTGGTTTTGGCGGTGGATTTGCTAAGAACTTCTTTTGCCTATTCAAATCACCCAAATTAGCAGTCACTCTCAAAGCGATTGGAGCGATCATCAATGGTACAACAATTACCGCAAGTATTGGATAATCCAGTAATCCCAGCCTAACTTTACCAGTTCCAAAAGTCGGAATTCCTATCGATGATTGCAGTGGGGTACTGAAAAGATAGAATAAGCAAAAAAGTAGGACTATAACCACGTAATTTATGAAAATTCTAGCCTTTGCGTGAATTGGGTGAGGCAATAAATACCATCCAGTCCTTTGTTTTTCTATTATCTGAGGAACGTCTCCATGGTATTCTGTATCAATATCATATTCCCCATTGATTGTCCTCTCTACGAACCAAGAATCTTCTTTGCCTAATATGAAAGGTGGAACTACTGCACCATCAACTTCGAAACTTTTTTCGACGATAGGAATCATTTCGGCATTAAGTTTCGAGGACTCGAATGGAGGATACCTAATTCGATGCTTTACCTCTACCACTAATCTCACCTATGCAAACAATAATTTGAAACCTGCTTTTACTGCAAGTTTTCTAAATTCGGGAACTTTTCGCATCAGAGTCATACCTAGTGGCACAGGGTGTTCGATGTCTCCTTCTTTGTTAATCAATTCGAGTATTTCTGGCCGGTTAAACATCTTGAAATGGGAATCTAATTCCTCATCTGTTGGAATTGTGACGAGTAAGTCACGCAACGCCATTGCCCTATCCTGTTCCCTTCTGAAAGATTTGAAGGACTTACAGATAGAAGATAGGTGAGATGCTTCGAGTTTGTCCTTTTGTATCGCCAAACTAAGTTTATCGACAATTGCTTCAACTTGCCTAAATCCGGGTCCAATCCCCCCACCTGTAGTAGGTTTAGCCATGCCTGCAGCATCCCCAATGACCATTACACGATCCTTGAATGGTTTCTTGATCGTACCACAAGGGACAGGTCCACAATACCTTGCAATTTCCTTCATACCAGAGAATCTTTCTTCCCAGAGCGGGTGAGAAATCAGAGTATCGTAATACTGTTCTACACTTCTACCTTCCAAATCTTGTGCCCTACCCCAGAGTCCTATCCTGTGTGTGTTATCACCACACGGAATGACCCAAGCAAACAATCCGGGAGCAATGTCTTTTCCTGTGTACATTTCCAACCAATTGTCTTTGCCGCTTAGTCCGCTAACATCGGCTTGGAAACCAATCATCATTTCTTTTGGCCTACCCATTTTGAAGTATCTTCTAGTCCAAGAGTGTGCTCCATCAGCACCAACAAGTAGTTTGCAACTAACTTCGGTAATTTCTCCCTCCCTTTCAACAACTAGGTTCACTCCATTCTTTGTTACTTCAGCACTAATCGGTCTCGATAATAGCCAAAGGTGTGCACCCTTTTCCATTGCTTGTGCAACAACACCTTGGTCGAATTTTTTTCTGCATACTACGTGAGTTCTTACCCTTCCATCTTTGCCAACGGGAACCATAATTCCAGATGGTGAATGGATTAGGGCACCATCGACGTTTTGCAAAATAGTATCTTCGAGTCCTACCATCTCCATCGCTGGTGGATTTACCAGTCCGGCGCATTGGAATGGACGTCCGATTTCAGCATGCTCTTCTATCATCAGAGTTGATATTCCTCGAGCACTCAATTCTGTTGCCAATCTGCCGCCGACAGGGCCGGCTCCGATAATGACAACATCGTACATTGTTATACTCTGTAACAATCAATCATGTCAAGGTTGTGCCGCTTCACTTCTTTGCAAAGCGATATCCTATCTTCCCATCTTTCTTCATGTACAGTATTGCTGTGAAAGGTTTTCCAGCTTTGGAGATGAAATCATCGAAAGGACCAATCTTACCTTTTTCGACGAGTTCCTTTGCTTCCTCTCTAGTAATTGTCCTCTTACTAACCTCTCTCAGGAAGGAAATTTTGCAGCCTTCTGAGTTTTCTTCAGCTTGGTAGTGTGTTTCTGTTTCTATAATTCCAACATTTGTCTTTGGACAAATAGCTAGCAATCCCTCGACAACTGGGAATTTCTTGGTGTCTGCTGGAGGTGCCCGTGGTGGGAATTCAAATCCGACCTTATTCGCTTCAAGAACTAGGTAAGCTGGGAATGGTTTGCCTCTTCGGGAGGTGAAATCTTCAATAAGGTCAGATTTGCCTTCAGTTAGAATCTTCTTCGCTTCATCAACTGAGATATCTCTTTTGCAAACATTCCTGCCAAGTCCTCTAAATTTACATTCAGCATTATCACAGGCGTAAGTAGTTTCACCGACTCTGATTGTACCTTGGTCACACTTTGGGCATGGACACAACTCCTCGTCGCTAGCGTCTGTTGTTTGGGCAGTACTTCCAGCAATCACAACTTTCCCACCATCATCGATGTTTACACTAACCTCGTACCCATCACCATTTCTTGAGAAGAATCCATGTAAATCTTCGATTGATTTTTCCTGTAACAATCTTGATGCGGTTTTTCTGTCGAACCAGCGTCCACTGGCATCTTTCCACATGACAAATGAACAACCTTTGTCCCTGCCTTCATTTGTTTCGCAAATGTATGAAAGAATAGTTTCACCAACATTTGATTGACATAGTGGACAGGAACCCACAGGCTCACTCTTCGAGTATAATTCAGATCGGTCGTGGTCTCGGATTTTGTCAACAAGTTCTTGGACGCGATTTCTAATTTCAGACATGTATGCGCCTCTTTGGTTGGTACCACGTTGAACTCCGTCTAACTTTGCTTCCATATCTCCGGTTAATTCCGCAGACGTAATCCAATCTACTGGTATTCTTCTGAGGATATCTATCATCTTGATTCCGTGTGCAGTAGCTCTTAGAGAACCACCCTTTCCTCTACCAATAAATTCCCGAGTAATCAATTTCTCAATTGTTTCTGCTCTTGTTGCAGGTGTTCCTAGCCCCTTTCCTCTCATCGCAGCTGCTAGTTCCTCATCATCGATTTTCTTTCCAGCATGCTCCATTAGTCGAAGTAACCCTGCTTCTTTAAGCCTGCCTGGTGGCTTGGTTTTTTCTTCTTTGAATTCATGCGCTACTAATTGACTTGGACAAGGATTTGCTGGTAACTTGCCCCATCCTTCTGGCAAATCCTGTTTTTTTGGTCTAACCGCACGCCAACCGGGTATCGATAGACTTCTGGCTTCTTTGATGAAATTTTGACCCTGCTTTGTAGCCGTCCGCTTTTCCACCTTCCAAACAGATTCCGGGTGGAAAGATGCTAGGAATTGTCTTGCGATTAAATCGTACAATTTAGCAGCATCACTGCTAAGACCACTTGGTGGAAGTTTACCTGTTGGGATGATTGCATAGTGGTCCGAGACCTTCTTATCATCAAAATTTCTTTTGACATTTTTCAATCCACTGTCAATCAGTCTTTGCGAATGTTCGTTGAGTTTATCCTGGGCACCGAGTTGCCTAACGGTTTTGGAAATTTCCTCCATCATATCTTCAGGTAGGAACCGTGAATCTGTTCTTGGATATGTAGTGAGTTTGTGTGTGTCATACAATTCTTGAGCTACAGAAAGTGTTCTTCTCGCAGACCAAGACCATAGGTTGTTTGCTTCTCTCTGTAGGCTAGTGAGGTCGAAATTTAGTGGTGGTTTTTCTTTCGAGTCTCTATCGGTTTGGTTCGCAGTGAATTCGCCATCGCTTGCTAGAATTTCTTCCAGCATCTCCTTCTCGCTCAACTCTGTAATTCTGTGGGCTTTTATTTCTGGATTATCGGGGTCATCTTTGTGTCCTGTCCTTTCCCATCTTGCCGACCAAGTTGCATCTCCAGCGGAAAATTTTGCTTCCAGTTCCCAAAACGGCGCTGGGTTATGGGATAATATTGCGATTTCATGGTCCACAATCATACCAAGAGTAGCGGTTTGAACACGGCCAATTGAGAGCGACTTCTTGTCATTTCGGCTTGTTCTAAGGAAAGTAGCAGCAACTCTTGAACCATTCATTCCGATTATCCAGTCTGCTTCTGCTCGGGAAACAGCAGCATCTCTCAATGGTTCATAGTCGGATGATGAAACTCGATTCTTCCAGGCATTTTGAATTGAATCATTGGTCAATGATTGGAGCCACATTCTACTTGTTTTACACTTGACTTTAGAAAATTCTACAATGCGCCTGAAAATAAGTTCTCCTTCTCTAGCTGCGTCACACGCATTGACAACTTCTGAGCAGTCCTTTGAAGTGATCATTTTCTTGATGGCGGTTAACTGCTTTCGGTTACTTCCTCTTCCAGTTATTGGTTTTAGTTTGAAATCTTCAGGAATGAATGGAAGTTTGTCGATTGATTTTCTCCAGTCCTTGAATGATTCATCGTATTCCTCAGGAGTCTTGAGTTCGAGTAAATGTCCAACTGCCCAAGTAATCCAAACCTCATCAGATTCCCAATGAGTTTCCTTCTTTTTACTAACCCCGAGAACTTTTGCAATATCAGTCGCGACGCTCGGCTTCTCGGCGATGACGACGACTGGCATGGATTTGCTGGGGAAAACCGGCAATACTTGAAGCCTCGGTTTAGTCGGGTTTGTAACAGGTACTATAGTACCTGAGAAAATAACAGACTAGTTTTTTCCCTCAATTTCTGCTCGTCGGATAGCTTCATTCCACTCCCCCTCTGAACCGGGACCACCACATCCAATACAACCAGGATAACCTGCTTCCAATAAGTCTAGTACTTGTTCCTCAAAATCTGAAAAATTTGAGTCGGGAACCCAGCATACCTCGATTTCTGGACTAATACCACCAATCTGTGCTAATCCTACCACGCGTAACTCGCCGATAATAACCTCAGGAAGGTCAAGTTTTGCTGGAACTTTGTCTGAGATTTTCTGAACTAAATCCCAAGCCCTGCTCTCATATTCTTGCGGAACTGACAGTGTACAACCGTCTTCCCGCAAAAATCTACGCGCAGCCTCACGCAGGGAAGGCCAACGAACGTCAGTTATGTCCACATTATCTCCCAATATGGGGCAAGATTTGAAGGATGCGCTCCTGACCATTCAAACAATGGGACTAGGTTACTCTTTGCTCGTGCGCCCAATGCTTTCCATAATGGACAGCGAAAAAGCACACAAAAGAGCTCTACTCGGACTGAGAGTTGCATCATTTACATTACTTGGGAGGATGTTGTTGAGAATATTGTATCGTCCCAAAAAAGTCCAGATTACAGAGTTCGGGATGGATTTTGAGAACCCGTTGGGTCTAGCAGCTGGTATGGATAAGAAGGCGGAAGCGATGCAAGGATGGGAAACTCTGGGTTTTGGTTTCATCGAGGTTGGTGGAATTACCGAACACGAACAAACAGGTAATCCAAAACCACGCATGTTCCGATCATCCAAGCACAGTGCTCTCATTAACAGAATGGGATTTAATAATCCTGGAAGTAAGAATATGGCATCACACCTAGCGAAGGCTAGAAAACCAAATATTCCTTTATTCTTGAATGTGGGCAAATCAAAAATTACAAGTCTTGAAGATGCACATTTTGATTATGCTAAAACTGTAGAATTATGCGGTCCATACGTCGATGGTTTTGTCATAAATGTTTCATCGCCAAATACACCAAATCTTCGTGAGTTACAGAAGGACGATGACCTGGCTAGGATAATCTCTGAAGTCATGAAATATTCGGAAAACAAACCAGTTCTTGTGAAAATCGCACCAGATTTAGAAGACCTTCAAATCAAATCCATTGTAGACACTGCGATGGGATTGGGTTGTGCGGGCATAGTGGCAACAAATACAACCATTGCTAGGCCGGATGAATCTGGCATTATGTCAGAAAAGGGTGGCTTATCGGGTAAACCGCTCAACAAGCGTTCAACCGAGGTAATTAGGCTAATAGCTGACCATACTGATGGAAGTTGGCCAATAATAGGAGTTGGAGGGATCTCTGATTCAGATGACGCTTGGGAAAAAATAACCAACGGAGCGAGTCTTATCCAAATTTATTCATCAATGGTTTTCAATGGTGCTAGTGTTCTAAAAGAGATAGTTAACGGTTTAGACAGAAAACTCATGTCTAAAGGAATGACAGATCTGCGACAAGCTGTCGGAATTGCTAGGGGTGAATGATATGCTAACACATCGTTCAAAATTACTAATCATTGGGTTGATTTTGACTGCTGCTCTAGCAGCCACGGTACTAGTCAGTACTCCTGAAGCAACAAGGACAGTTGACGAAGTTATGGATGATCCTAACAGTGTCGAAGGCAGAGAAATTGCAATTCGTGGCGAGGTTCTCGATGGTAGTATAGACTCTGTAAACAATCTCTTCATAATACATGGAGATAACTCTGAACTGATTATTGATTTTAGCAATGCACAGACATCTGGTGGCTTAGAAGATAACAGGACTGTTTACGCTGAGGGAATTTTAGTTGAAAAGAACGGTGAATGGGTCTTTGAAGCAGAGGTAATTAAGACGAGTTGTCCTTCAAAGTATGAGGAAGCAACTGACGAATGAGTCTACGGTGGGTTCAAAATACCCAAGCCTAACGGGTAGTCGGGATAGGAGGGGAGTTTGCGTGCCCTCTTCCGCAAATCGCAAATGGCGGTCCGAAAGCCAAGGGGCGGCTCAGCCGGCCTGTAGGTTCCCACAGGCGGACGTAGATGTCTCGCCCCCACGTGACCCGGGTGTCATGAACCGAAACCGGAAGGAGTCGGGAACTGAATAACCGGGGGAACAGGTCAGGCCGGGAACGGAGCAGCCCTACCTGGGGCCATGGGTGCCGTGGGGTAACGGGACGGAGGAAGTCTGTGGATTTGGCCTATGGGTACGAGGGTCCACCCATGGAATTCCCACCTGCGCTCATACAAACTATTGTAAAAGAATGGCCTGATTTTCTAACGAGGTGGAATGATGGATTTGGCCACGATTACCTTTTGGTTCTCATCGCTATTCATATTTCCATTGTGGTTCATGATGTGGTTTCTTCCAAAGCACGACATCACCCACAAATTTGTTGGGGACGTAAGAATCTGTGTCTTTCCATTAGTCACCTCATACGCTCTCCTACTGTTTCCAAATGCACCCGACGTTCTGATCACTTTAGGGTCTCAAATGCCAACACCAGAATTAGTGGTTGATTTATTCTCTAGCGATGACATGGTAATACTGGCCTGGTTGCATTTCCTCGTGATGGATACTTTCATTGGGAGATACATTTGGATGAGAATGTTAGCAGCAGAGCGACCAATTCAAGTTTCAATGCCTGTACTTCTGATGTGCATGATGATGGGGCCAATCGGATTACTGGCCGGTATTCTTGCTACCTTAGATGTCAAAGACGACATCTCCGTACCATCCAGGGCCATCGAATGATGGAATCTCGAGCCACTCTGATGAGATTGTTTCACCCGAACTTACTTCTCTGAATTGAAATTCGTGAGTTGTTACTGCTTTGATCTCTAATTCTAGCTCAACACTATCTTTTGGTACAAATGAGACCTGTGCCTCAATTATTCCATCCTTTATCATAGGTTGACAATCGATAAGAAACTCGTCATGCACTTCATTCCTATACACTACTTCATCCAACCATTTCACAACAAGAATGTCAGTGCTACCATTGTGTGAAACCTCCCATCTTGCAACTTTTCTCGGTATAGAATTTAGGTCTTGACCTGGGGCCAGTACAATTGATTGCATACCATTTGTCATCTCTTTGAGGAGGTCATTCTGGTTGCGTCCAAACGCACGAATACCTATGTCTGCTGTAGTGGGACGAACCCAGAAACTCATATTTTCACCTCTGGGAAATCTGAAGACTCCAAGCAACCTCTCCTAGACGATTTGCCAGGTCATCACTTGTAACAGTGAAATTTTGTGTTCCACTCATGATACACTCACAAGCAGCATTTGCAAGGTGGGCAATATCTGTAACTTCGAGACCAAGGTTAACACCTGCTGCAACTGCTACTGCTGCTGCGTCAATAATTCCAATCGCACCTCTTGGTTCTGCTAGCGTACAAGGTGCAGAGATTACTTGTTCATCTCTAGTGTATACAGTAACTCCATTTTCTCCCTGAAGTACTACTAGGTTACCCCAATCATTCTCTTTAATCAGAATCTTCGCTGCTTCAGATGAGTCACTACATGCCATTCTCTTTGCCATTAAATCCAATCCTCTGGTCTGGAAAATAACCCAATCTGCTCCTGCTGTTCTGTGAAGACCGGTTAGTTTTGGGTCACAAATAACCGGAACTCCTGCGACCTTTGCCGCATTGATTAGACGGGATGCACCTTCGTCTGTAACGACTCCTTGACCATAATCAGAGATGACAAGCACGTCTGCTGAACCAATTTTTGTCACAGCTTGGTCAATAATCGATGAATGCGCTTCAGTGTCAATAGGCGTGTCATCTTCAATGTCCCATCGAAGGAGTAACTGCTGACTTGAAATCAAGTATTCTCTACCTGCAATCATTCTGGTTTTGACAGTGGTAATTCTGTCTTCGATTATTGCAATTCCATCACAATCGACCTCTTCCTCTTCCAAAGATTCTAGAATGTTACCGCCGGCTTGATCATCACCAATCACACCAAAGAGAATTGCATCTAATCCTATGTTCTCTAGCCCTCTAGCGACGTGCGCCGCTGCTCCGACATCCTCGTATCTCTCTGTCTCCTTCAGAACAGGGACAGGTGCTCTAGAATTCAGATTATTTGCATAACCATGAATATACCTGTCTAGCATAATATCTCCAACTAAAACAACATCTCCTGACATATTTTTGATTTGACTCTGAAGTTTTACCAAGCGGTCGTGGGTTTCGTATTCGATATCGCTCATTCCCATTTTATTCACCTTCTTTACTCATCTTTGTCCAGCAATTCTGCTAGTAAACTTGCATGTCTTGAATCTGGAATACCAAGATTATCTCTCAGTGTTTTCAACATAGCATCCTCATCAGGTGTAATCATTCCATCTGCGAGTGCGGTTTTCAAAGTCGCCCTGTAGGTCATGGTATTTTCATCGAGAACAGGATCAGACCTTGCTTCTGACAGTATTCGTAAATGGTTTTCATCATCGATTCCGAATGCTTGACGCATAGTTGTGAGCAAGGCAATTTCATCCTCAACGATTTCACCATCTACTAGTGCTTGTCTCAACATGTCTCGGTACACATCTTCCGGCGGCGGTGCATTTTGCGCTTTCCTAGCCTCTTCAGATAGTCTTTCGACCCTTTCCGGGTGCATTCCCAAGAATGTTACAACTTCAGAAATTAGTTGCTGCTCATCTTTTGTGATTTTACCGTCTTCCCACGCCCTAGCAAACATTCGCCTAACGAGATTTTCACCTGCTTGAGCATCTAGTGATGCTATTCCCTCAGGATTTGATACAGGAGATACAACAGGACTGTCGTGGAAAACCATTCCTTCATCGACATGTGAAAGAAGGTCCAACGTCATTTGACCCCCCTTTCTAAGGGTACCAAGAATGATTGATTCACCGTTGAATAACACATTTTTTGCTAGAATATTATCCCGCATATCTCCTGCTCTTTCTTTGCCTTTTGCGGTCAATCCGTAGACTCGGCGCCTTTGTTTTGCACCGGGGACATGCCTTTGCCCTGAGTGTAATTCGTCACGATTTTCTAAGCGCTTCAGTGTCCTGGGAACATGCTTTCTTTGAACATGAACAGCTGCTGAGATTCCTGCTTGTGTTACAGTAAATGGCGCTTCCCACTGCCCTTCAGGTAGAGGATTGTCAAAAAGGTGCAATAGCATCCTTTCTTCAGTAGTCATCGTACCAAGATAACCGTCGACCATTAACCTCCCCGTATCGTAGGAGGAGGGGGAGGCACATAAGACTGGTCACTATGGGCATGACATGGCGGAGGGTCGTAAGTCTAAACCAAGACCTAGACCCACAAGGCCAATCGGACTTTCAAGTGAAGGGTCACCGACCAAGCCTAATCCCATCCCTGTGAAAGTAGATGATGGCTGGTTTCTTTCCGCCCCACTATCAAATCGACTTTATCAAAAATCAGCACTTGGTAAGCCAGTAGATGGTGGAATAATTCTCAGCAGTGAGGAGATAATGTTCTGTCATTGGCATCGTCACGTACCATTAGAGGATGGCTGGGTTGAAGATCAATTGCAACTCGACCCAAATTTCGCTCACAAAGCAGTTGCCTACGATGTAGTCAGAAGCGCAGGTGAAAAGGTAGTTCCAATTTCTGGTAAATGGTTGAGGTGGTCTAGGGAATCACATCCCAACAAAGGCGATGCCGATGCAGAAGTCAGATGGGCTAGAGCGAGAGAGGATTTGGACATTGATGATTTGCTGGATTGGATTGAATCGGTTTCAAGTAAAGACATGAATGCAGAATTTGCTATTGTTGACGATGAGATGGATGTTACGATGTATAGAATGGAACTGATTGAACCACAAGGCAATTTGGTACCTGCCACTCGAGATGACTACCCATTATTGGGAGTTGAGCATCTATCAAGGAAATTTCTAAGAGATGATGAATTGGACTGGATAAACGGTGAAGAAAACCCGGTTACAGACCTATTTGGTGAACTCAATTCCAGAGGACTACTAATGCGACCCGGCTTCAAGTATGGTTGCAGATGGAGAGTATATTCGACAAGAGTCGAGGAAGACCACGCTCCATTTTTGATGCAAATGGAGCAAGACTCTCCGAAGAATTGGGAAGGAGTTTGCCTTTCAGTAAGGCTCGCCGAAGGGGTCAACAAAGGTTGGGTCATCGCTGTAAACAGAGGTGGGTGGAAGTTCCTCTTGATTAGACGGCACCTCCCTGGTAGGTGATTGAATACCCAAAATGACCCAAAGAGCAGCCAATACCAATGCTACAGGAATCAACTTGGCGGGGCTAGTCCACTCTTCGAGAGTCGATTCGTCTTCGTTTTGTGCAACTAACTCTACCTCGATGTGATAGTTATGCCCAGAATTAGATGCTAGGACAATTTCTCCACGTACTATCATTCCTTCCTCTAGAAGGCCTGAAGGAGTAATATCAACAATAATCTCACTTCCTTTATTCAATTCTTGACTAACTGATGTCTCTGCTACACGGGATAATGGACCATCTATCCCTACAAGCCAAGTCTGCGAATCTTCACCTATGAATTCAACTGGAACTATGATTTGTGATGAATCAATAACCGGTATTTTGGATTTGTATGTAGTCTCTATTGGTATGTTGCCAAGAACTTCAAATTCGTGCTGTATGTCAAAAGGAGTTCCTTGGTAGCATTCTATTGTTCCTGAAATTAGACCGCGTACTCCTTTTGTACCCCTCTCTGCAAACTGAATTTCATTATTTGCGACCGATATACTTCGACCATCGCTACTTTGGAGATTGTACTGGATTCCCTCACAATCGATTTTGATTGGAATGTTATCGTTGACTGTTAGTACTGAACCAAAGTCAGGAAGGTCAACATCCGTTATGTGGCCGCATTCTGGCGATGAAAATTCGATTGTTGGTGTATTGTTTGTGATGTTAATCTCAGCAGACCAATCAACAAGTATTCCATCGCGATTCCTTATTTGGATACCTTCGCTACCAAATATTCCACCATCGGAGAAGACATCACTTTCTTCACCTTCATTATTTCCGGCAACCATGTTTTGCTCACCATCGGCTTCGATTACTTTCAACCATGCCCTGTCTGGATGTGAATTTACTAGATTGTCTTCGATTTCCCCAGCTCTCAAATCTTGTTGGAGTACGAGTATACCATTACCTGGAAGATTCGAATCGTATCCAAAATCGCTTCTGTACTCAATCCAAACATATTCTTCATCACCAATCGGTATTTTGAGTGAATCTCCCCCTTCAGCAAATCCTTCGAAGGTGTAAACTGGTCCTGTGCAGTCTGATCCTGGTAGCCATTCAAGTTCGATTTCTTGATGACGTTCACCACCGATTAGCTCTATGCTCGGGCTAGTTAAAAGAGCGGGCCATACACCGTCACCGTTCCAGTTCCCACTTGCCATAATGTCCCATTTACCAATTCCTTTCCAGTCTTGATTTACTGTGTCATCGTGAACTGCGTAAAGGTCGGCAGCTCCTAGTTGATGGTACATTTCATGCATTATTGTTCCGAAGTTGTTTGATGAATGTTGACTGGCAATTGTATAGTGTGAAATTTTCATATCTCCCGGTAAGTCAACAACTTCCTCTATTGAAGAGAAGTGTGACCATATCCTGGAATTCGCACCGCCACCGTCCTCTTGGGGCTTTGTGCAATGTAGGATTAGGAATCTGTCAACCCATCCATCATCATTTAGGTCATATTTTGACCAATCAGATACGTCACCTTTGATTTTATTCACGATCTCTTGCGCGAGAATGTGTGGGTTAACACCATTTTTTCCTACGTCCTTTTCCCAGTCAATATCGTGTCCGTAATCTCCAAGCGGAGAGTTTGTGGTTATGATTTCATCATAATAGTCGATATCCAATGATATCGATTGTCCGAATGCTTGCTTAATGTGATCTTTAGCTGAGTCATCGATTAGGTTGGAGGCTCTCTGTTGATTGCAGTTTGAGTTTTCATTTTGGTCGGGGAAATCAATTAAAACAACAAACCACTTTTCATCTGCTGTAATTCCAACAAGCGTTGCTTCATCATCAGAATTAGTCACAATGGCATTTTCCCGCACCCATTCATTGAGCGCTTCCCCGTTAGCGAATGCGATGACGCTAAGTAGCCCAAAAAGGACTGCGATAGGCCAACCAATTGCAGGTCGCATTGGCTATTTGTGGCAGTTATTCTCTTTGAATCAATTGCTAGTATACGTCAGATTGACGCCTAGTTTCTCGATTTTTTCGATTAGTGAATCTGTGGGTGCACTCAACCATGCCTCACCGGGTTGAATATTCAGACCAAATGGTATCTTCTCACCGTAAATGATTGTATGGATGTCATTGTCTTGAATAACAGCAACACATCGCTTCTCAGCACTTGAATCACTCCATGGGTGTCTAGTCCAAGCCATTGCCAAGTCACAATCCACAATATCATTGTCAGTTCTGATTGTGGTTAGCCTTGAAAGATTTAGCGTACTTACAGAGCAACCAAGGAATCTCAATGAATCTAGATAGTTAACCGGAAGTGATTCAATCACACAACCAGAAAATACAATTTTGCTTGCTCCAAACCTCTTTACAACATCGATGAGATGGTCCTGCTCTTCTTCCGAGCGACAAACAGAGTAGTATGACATGATGCCCATGCCCTCAAGGGGCTTGATTGAGGGAGTTGTTCCACAACATGAGCAATCAACGTACAACACTCTATGCGTTCTACCTTCTGCATCCAGTATGTCTTTCAAGCCATAAGCTACGGGCATCGATGCGCGAAATGATTTCCATCCAATAACCTCCACAAGGCCTGATGCTACAATTGTGAGAGAAAATAGTAGACCTGGTAAATTTGAGGGAATAACTAACCACAGTAACATCAGCATAAAGCCGTGAATACGCAATCGCCACCAACCGGAATTGCCTGACCACAATAATTTGGATGCACCGGCAATAGTTACAACACTCATGGCTGCTAAGACAAGTATCATTGCCCAAGCAATTGATATTGAGATTCTCAGCATTTCTGCCGCATCATATCTTCCAACAATTCCAGTATCATCATTGAATGAGTGACCAAATCCGTATAGCCAAGGAAGGAATCTAAAAAGAACGAATATTATCGCTGATAGTGATAAAATCCACATCAAAATCATCCATATTACCATCCCTCTTCTTTCGCTTGGGAGTAGACCTGGTTTCGCAAATCCGTATGCTTGTGTCATAGCAAAGGGCGCTGCGGTAAACACTCCCAAAATTGCTGCACTTAACCAACGAGTTCCTGCCCATTCATCCGGTGAAAAAATATTGATACATGCTTCACTGCAAGGATCTAATTGATTTAGGGTGTATCTGAGAATTTCGTCAATTGATATTGACCAGATACCTGTTAATATGACAATTAGTATTACAACCGATGTAATCTTTCTTGATAATTCATCAAGGTGGTCTTGAAATGGTGTCCTGTCATCTGACGACAGGTGAAGGTCGTTCATGATATCAGACCAAATCCATATCTTTCGGTTCTGCTCTAGCCTGAACGATTGTTCTGTAAACTCCGAAAATGCCCCACAGTAAACACATACCGATAACTAAGGTGTATCCCCATGGAAGTGCGGTATCAATAGCCCAACCAAACCCAATTGCGAGACCGAGTGTTATCGCACCTCTTCTAATTCCCTGCGGCATTGCAAGACTCATGTCTAGGTGAGGCGGTCCTCCTCCGAATCTTCGCTCGTAGAATTCACCCTGTATGACCGCTGCGACAATTAGAATTGACAAAGTTGTCCAAAAGTACAGGTTTCCTTGTTCTAAGTAACTGTTAGCAATATCTGCTTGTCTCTCGGCTTCGATTTCTTCCGGTGATTTCTGGCCGAATAGCGATTCATAATCTCCAACACTAATTGTTCTCAAACTCTCATCAGCGTCTGGTGTCGCAGTTTCTGGTGCTGAAACTGTGAAAGTAAGAATTGTCCAATGGTCTCCTGCATCTGGTGCACCGCTTCCATCGACAATATTTCCTGCAAGTGAGAAATGCACGTCTCCGACATCACTTTCTGGTGCCGTCCAAACAATCTCCCAATCATTTCCAACGTTGTTGTGAGATAATGCTCCTCCGGAATCTTCAACGTACTTCGAACCATCTCCTGGTGTGAAGTTACCGTCTCCATAATCCCAAATCATGTATCCTCCTGCAATGTATGTCGAGTGTGCTAGGCTGATGGTTAGATTGTATGTTCCCGATTCTTCGTAGACTCTTGGCACTCCTGAGATGGAAAGAATCACTTCATTACTGGGGGATCCGCCAGCTCCGTGACATGAGCATCCTTCTTCGGGAATGATTCTGTCGTTGTGCATCCAAGGTGGACCTTGTGAGTTTCCAAAGGCTGGGGCAGCCAGCATAATTGCTAGGGTCGCAACCAAGAGTATGGTGAACCTCCGGGACATCATTTAGTGCCACCTGTGGTTCCCTATTGAACATTGTCACATTCTGCCGCCCCTAAAGGGGCGGATTTGTATATTCACAGTTCTTTGATTGCGTTATTCAACTCAGTCATCATTGCTTTACCATCGCCGAATAACATCATTGTCTTGTCTTCGTAGAATAAGTCGTTGTCGACACCAGCATAACCTACACTGAGGCTTCTCTTGATGATAACAACAGTTCTTGCTTGGTCTACATCGATGATTGGCATTCCCGCTAGAGGTCCTTCACCGGTTCTAGCTGCTGGGTTACATGTGTCATTTGCACCGATTACAATCGCCATGTCACACTCTGGGAATTCAGGATTGATTTCATCCATTTCAATCAGTTGCTCATAGGGAACGTTTGCCTCTGCTAGTAGAACGTTCATGTGTCCTGGCATTCTACCTGCCACAGGGTGAATTGCATACTTCACTTCGGTGTCGAACTTTTCTTGCATCAGGTCTGCAAATTCCTTGACTTGGTGCTGGCACTGGCTAACTGCCATACCATAACCTGGTACGATGATTACTTTCTGTGCACCATCTGCCATCATTGCAACTTCATCAGCATCACTACCGACCTTTGTTCTTGTCAGCTCTTGCTTTTCTCCGCCACCAAATGACTTGAAGAGGACGTCAACAAGTTGTCTGTTCATTGCCTTGCACATGATGAATGTTAGAATAAGTCCTGAAGCACCGACTAGGCTGCCTGCAACGATCAAAACGCTGTTGTTGATGATGAAGCCAGTAAATGCTGCAGCAATTCCCGATAACGAATTCAGAAGACTGACCACTACCGGCATATCTGCTCCACCGATTGGTAAAACGAGGATAATTCCTAGCACACAAGATATTCCGATTATCGCCCAGATGTATGTGGTGTTAGTTGGGTCCTCAATTGACAAGTAAATCAATGCTAGAACAGATATGAACAACAGTGCTTTCACAGGGTTTAGCCATGCAGGGCCCCATGTAGGTGTTCTAATCCACTTGCCGAAGATTTCGACTCCACCTTTCAGTTTGTACATTGCCAGCAGTGAACCGGTGAGTGTCATCCATCCTACTAGTGCGGACAGACCTGCTGCTACGATTGCAACAGTGGCACCCAATCCTGGTTCCGGTGAAGTAGTCTCAATCCACTTCCATGTTTCTGAAAGAGCGACTAGTGCTGATGCGGCTCCACCAAATCCATTGAACAGAGCAACCATTTCTGGCATTCCAGTCATCTCGACTTTAACCGCCATGATGTAACCAATCAACGAACCGATTAGAATACCCGCAATAATTAGTGTCCAACCGACAATTCCGTCAGGCAGGAAGTTCATGTCTACGATTGTTGTAACAACCGCAGTTGCCATACCCAGCATTCCGAATTGATTACCTCTAGGAGCAGTCCGAGGGTGTCCTAATTTCTTCAAACCAAAAATGAAGAAAATTGCAGAGATCAAATATCCAATTGGTACCCAATCTTCCATATTAAGCACCTCTCTTCTTTCCAGCAATCATATTTAGCATACGATTTGTTACAGCGAATCCACCTACAACGTTTATCATAGCGAGCACCAATGCGATGAAAGCAAGGATTCCAGATGTTACAGTATCTCCACCATCATACGCAACGTTTGCTCCGATTAGCGCACCGACTACACTTATTCCTGAAATTGCGTTTGCACCACTCATTAGCGGGGTGTGTAGCATTGCTGGAACTTTTGTAATTAGCTCAACTCCGAGGAAAATTGATAGTACAAACAAGGTAATTGAGCCGATAAGTAAGTCTGGGGTCATCACAAAACACCTCCTAGTCGAGTTTGCTTAGGATGCATTTCTCCATCCTTACAAATCAGAACGCCTCCCATTCCTGGTACGTGGAAATCATTTCCTTCTGGCGCTCCAACTAGAATATCATCTTCTTCTGATATTTGGAATCCATTTTCTTTGTCAACCAAGCTAGTAATGAATGTTGTAAGATTGTTGGAATAAAGCATTGATGCTGTGTTAGCAAGTGTTCCAGGAAGGTTTGATGTTCCCACAATTATGACTCCATTCTCAGTAGTGTGTACTTCTCCTGCCTTTGTAAGTTCGCAGTTACCACCAACATCTGCATTCATGTCGACAACAACAGCACCAGATTTGAAATTCTCAACCGCTGAAGCTGGTACAGTAATTGGTGCAGGTCTTCCAAAGATACGTGCTGTTGTTACAATAATATCGGCGTCACTCGCAACTTCACATACTGTGTCGTTCACTTTCTGAATGAATTCCGGAGTGAGTGGTTTTGCATATCCTGCTTCATCTTCGAAATCATCCATTCCATCAACTTCAATGAATCGACCACCAACAGACTCAATCTGTTCAGCGGCAGACTTTCTGACGTCAGAGGCGTATACTACGGCACCGATTCTCTTCGCAGTTGCAATTGCTTGTAATCCAGCAACTCCTGAGCCCATGATTACTACCTTAGCAGGTCTGACTGTACCAGCCGAGGTTGTCATCATCGGTATTCCGCGTGGAACATGGGCAGCTCCAAGCAGAACGGCTTTGTAGCCAGCCAAGTTATCCTGAGATGAGTTAACGTCCATGGATTGTGCTCTAGACAATCTGCGTGGAATCATGTCCATGCTCATCAATGTTATTCCGCCATCAATGCATGCTTTGACTTTTTCAGGATGCCTAAATGGGTCAGCAACACATGCGACAATTTGGCCCTTAGATAATTCAGATGTATCTGGAAGACGGATTGAAATCAGGATTTCACATGCCATAACGTCATTTCTTTCACCTATGTTGGCACCTGCATCAATGTAATCAGAGTCTGAATAATTCGCTTCTATTCCTGCACCCTTTTCTACAATAACTTCGAAACCAGCTTTTTGCAATTTTTTCATGCTCCCTGGTACAATAGCGACTCTGGTTTCACCCTCTGGCTCCATTGGGACTCCAATCTTCATCTGACCACCTCTGCGATGCATCGAATGCGCCCGCTGATTGTGGCGAACTGAATCCGGTTCTTGAACGACACGGTCGAGATTCAAATTTTTGGTGTTCGGAATTACACCACCTATCCTTATGGGCGTCCTACTCTTCGTTGTATTTAGGAGAGTAATTTCTATGGCGGCGGGAAGAAGGAAAATCGCAGTTATTGGGGCTGGAAATGTCGGTGCAACATGCGCATTTGTCTTGGCACAGATGAAAGTTGCAGACATCGTTCTGTTGGATATCTTTGAAGGATTTGCAAAGGGTAAGGCTCTCGATATGAGTCAGAACAGTAACGTCTTGAATTATGACGGTACAATAACAGGTACAGCAGATTACAATGACATTTCTGGTAGTGATGTTGTGGTTGTTACGAGTGGTTTCCCAAGGAAGCCAGGAATGTCCCGTGAAGATCTGATAGGAAAAAATGCAGAGATTATCTCTCAAGTCGGTGCAGGAATTAGAGACCATGCTCCAGATTCTACTGTGATTGTTGTAACCAATCCTTTGGACCTAATGACCTACCACATGCAGAAAGTCACAGGGTTCCCAACAAACCGTGTCATCGGTCAGGCAGGTGTATTAGATAGCGCAAGGATGGCTCATTTCATCGCCTTGGAGTTGAATTGTGCTGAAGAGGACATTTCTCCGATGGTCCTCGGTGGACATGGAGACACGATGGTCCCACTGCCAAGATACACAACAGTCGGTGGAATACCGATTACGCAGTTGATTCCTGAGGATAGAATTCAAGCAATTAGCGAGAGAACTGCAGGTGGCGGTGGAGAAATTGTAAAACTCTTAGAGAGAGGTTCTGCATTCTATGCTCCAGGCTCAGCAGCTGCTATCATGGCAGAGTCAGTTCTAAATGATAGAAGAAGAGTGATTCCAGCTTCATGCCACCTTACAGGACAATATGGCTTAGACGATGTTTACATCGGCGTTCCTTGTATTATTGGGGCAAACGGAGTTGAGACAATCTTTGAACTGGATTTGACTGATTCAGAATTAGAATCATTACAAGGATCTGGTAATTTTTACAAAAGTCAATTGAAAGATATCCTAGGATATTGAAATTTGAAACATTTCTCATCATAATTCTGAAACTTGTATAAGTAACAACGGCGAAAGGGTACCGGTGTTAATGTGGCGCACACAAAACTAGCCAAAACAATTCATTGGAGTTTTATCGTTCTCTATGCATATGGTATTTTCAAACAATTAGATGATATTTCTCAGTTAGAAGATAGGGGACTTCTGATTTTTGAGGTTATTTTTGCCACAGTCTTTCTTGGAATTGTAATTGGCAGATATTTCTACATGCGAAAAGTTGAGACGATGCATGCATCTACCGTCCCAGTACACAGATTTCACAAGATCATTGCAAAATCTGTGCACTCTTCAATGTATATTGTTCTGATTTTGTTACCGTTATCCGGATTAGCAATTGCGTTCTTATTCAATCAAGGAATAAAAGATGGACCTATGCAATTAGTTGCCCTTTCTGTACATGAATTTGCTGCTACTGCAAGTTATGTTTTGATTGCATTACACGTTTCTGCAGCAATATACTCTCGAGTCAAGGGTGAAGGTGTTTGGTCATCTATGGTACCGATTCTGAAAGAAAAAGGACCGTCACAAAATGAGTATGTGAAGAAGGTTGCAAAGTTTGAAAATGCGGTTTACGAAAAAATTTCTACAACTTTAGAATCATTTCGAACAGAAGGTAGCGAATAATAATTCGACTCAAGTTGAGGTTCTAACAATGGCCAATGAGTGAGTTTTGCCTAATGTTGTGGCGTTTTCTACTGGATTTTCAAGTCGCACTAATTCTTTTCCTTGACGCCCTCTACTGCGCATTCTTGCGAGTATCTCCTGACCAATGTAACATCCCTTTGCCTCATGCACTAGATGACCTAGGCCACATGCGAGTGGATGATTATTAGATGTAATTTCAAAGCCCTGGTGAGGAATCATATTCATCACTCGATATTCATTGAAATCTTGTAAATCCATTGTTTCATTGATTTCTTCAGAATTCGGGGCCACCAAAATCCATCCTCTCCATGTGCTGCGTTTTGTCACACTCTCTGCAACCTCTATATCTGATGTCGACAAATATACTGAATTGTTTTGAGATGCATCTCCAATCTGAATATCTTGACCTAGAATTCTCTTTTGCATGTGTTCTAGCACGCCATTCTTGTAGGGATTGTGACCAACCAAAGCCAAGAATTCTCCCATGTCTATTACATCTACCATGTCGATTACCTTTGCAGTTGTAGTGGTAAAAACTGTACTGCAATCTCCTTCAACCTTGTTTGTTGAAAGCCCGTCTATGAATTTGAAACGATCTGAACCTCTTATGATTAGCACATAGGAATTCAGTCTAATGACGCCCATTGACTCACTCTCAAGAGAATGATTCACCACAGCCACATGAACTAGCTGCGTTTGGATTGTTTATCTTGAAACCACCACCCATCAATCGGTCAACATAGTCGATTTCGATTCCATCTAGCAGGTGAGACGATGCATTTGGAACTAGAACTCTAAATCCATCTACACTCAATTCTTGACAATCTTGGTCAGTTGATTCTACAATCTGTAAATCATACATGTATCCGGAGCAGCCGCCGGATAAGACTCCAACAAGTAAAGCGTGAGACATATCGCCATCGAATGCTGAATCAAGCATTTCCTTTGCTTTGGTTGTAATTGTTAATGTTACATTAACGACATCTGGTTTGTTCAAAACAATAGCAGGTGCGGTGTCGCATGTATTACAGTCCATGATTTACCCGAGAAGGGAGAGGAATATCAACCTGTGTGTAAAAATCAACTAATTATAGAAATTTTGAATTCGCAATGGTCTTCTCCACGCGAAGTACAAAGTTGTTCACACGCACTTACTTTGATACCATATCTTTCCTTTAATATGCCTTCTAAAACACCCTCGTCCATGTGGCATAATACCGAACCTAATCTTGGATCTCTATCTTGTGAATGGCTATCAATTACGCTTACTAAATTAGGAGGCATTGCGTCGATGCTAATTTCCCCCATTCCTAATTCTCTCCATTTTTGTTTCAATTGATTCCAGAATTTTTCTTCTTCACTTTCATTTCTTAGTTCTAATGCCAACTCTTGACCGATACGTTGACCTACAACTCTGAGAATATCACTCATGTCAATACCTAATTCTCGAAGAGATGCTGCAGATAAACCAAGAGTTGTTGGCTCTCCTGGTCTTCTCGAAACCAGATTAGTAAATCTTGAACCGGAGTCCTTTCCAATGATTTTTCTTAGGCGCTCATAGAATGATCCATCCCCTATTTTCAGGCTAATGGGTTCCGTTATCATTCCATCAACCAGCCTCGCTTTAGCAGCAGCATAATCTACTCCCCCACTCCATTGGACTTTGAGAAGTTCAAGTTGTGCTTCCATGTATTCTGCGGACTCTATTAACAGTGCAGTATCTTCCCTACCACGCCCTGTAGGATTTTGTTCGGAGTTTACTATCTGTATACCAACATCCCCGTCCACATAAACACCCATTTGTGCTTGGTTGTCTAAGTGGCGAATCTCGATACGGTCATCTAGTTGGTCAAAGAATCTAATCGTACGAGTTTCAATATTTGCTAGCACACGGATTTGTATGCCTCTGTTTAGGGCTTCATTGACTGTATCTATGATGCCTGAACGCATCAAGTGAAGGATTCCCCACTTTGAGAGCAACATCCAAACCATCGATTCAGCTTCTTCGACTACATTTTCGATTGTAGCAAAGATACTGTGTCTATCTTTTATCACTGAAAATAAGGGTTCTTGGGTTTGCTTGTATAGATTCGAATTGATAATCACGGAATTTTCATTTATTTCACTTAGGTGATGCTGTAGCCTTCTAACATTTGCTTCTTCTCTCTTGATTAACTGCTTGAAAATGTCAGATATCTGTAATCCAGAAAATCTCATTGGTTTGTCAAATGTGGCTAGGACTAATCCCATCTCATTGAGTTTTTTCAAGCTGTTGTAAGCATCCATTCGAGATATTGAAACTAATTTTCCAATTTCACTGGCCTTCAATGGCGGTTGACCTACCAAAGCGAGAATAATCCTAGCGAATTTCTCATCAAGTCCTCCCTCTGTAAGACGATGAATTAGTTCATTCGCAGATTCTGTGCTCATTCAATCAGCCCATTTTTCTTTGTTGTTCTTTTTGCAAAATATTGCATCGCCTAATCTGTTCCTTGGCCAACTTCTGCTGATCCTTATCCAAGCCTCTAGGCATCGCCTGCTCGAAGCATTTAATCGCATCACTGAAGCGTTGCATTTCTGCATAGGCTGTTCCCATGTTGTAGAGAGTTTTGCCTTGTACTCCTTTTGGATTTATGACCATGGCTTTGTGATAAGACTCAACGCATTTCGGATAGTCCTCTAAGTAGTAAAGCGCATTTCCTCTACCGTTTAGGATGCGAATTACCATCTCATCATCATCTGCAAATGATGGTAAAGCTCTGTCAAAGCATGACAAAGCCTCTCTGTATTTCTTATCCTCTATCAATCCAACTCCTTTGTTGTACCATTCAATATCTTGGTTCGCAATTGAATTTGAGTTTGAATCAATACCGGTGTTAACGGCTACTCTTGCTGCTGCATCCAGTGCTGCAGCAGCAAGGTCAACCTGTGGCTTTGATTCCACAGGTTTTGGTTCTGGTTCAGGTCTTGCGGTTAAGTTTGGAAGTGGAACATTGGCGGGTTCTACTGTCATTTGAGGCGGTGTAGGAGTAGGGACTGGTTGAGATATCATCCCTTGACTACTCGGCTCCATGCTTGGTGGTGTCGGTGTTGGAACAGGTTGCTGGACTAGATTATCTCCTTCCGTTGACAACTGGATTGGAGGCGGAGTCGGTGTTGGAATAGGCTGTTGAACTGTCGATTGTTCAGATGAAGTCTCGACTGCATTAAGACTGGCTTGGGACTCTTCTGAATCCATTAGTGCATCTAGTGGGTCGACAGGCTGTGGGTTTGACAATACACTGGCCTTTTCGTGACACCTTTGTGCAGTTTGCATATCTCCTGCTGATTCGAGTGATCTCGCTAAACCGGTCCATAATTCGGGATTTAATTTGTCAGATTGAATCATTGCTTTCCAAGTTTTTACAGCCTCTGTGTGTTGGTTTGACGCTGACAGCGCTCGTGCATGAATTGGTGTATTTGGCTCGCATAATTCTACTGCCTCAGTTGCAAGAGCTGGACCTTCCGGGATCGTAGGTGGTAGGCCGCCAGTATTCTCTAAAATCTTGGCTTCTCCTTCTGCTAATTCGACTAGCAGTACAGCGAGTGCTTCTTTTCCACCATCTTCGCTGATTAGTTGTCTGCGAGCAATAAGCAGATTTGGAATGTCTCCTGTTGATTCAGATAGATTTGCTAGTCTCAAAGCTGCCTTGGAATAGGATGAGTCTTTCTCGACTGCGTTAATGAAACACTTTTTCGCAGCGTCAATATTTCCTTTTCTTTCATGTAATGCTCCAAGATTGAAGTAACATTTTGCATGGTCTTGATTCAGACCGATGGCATGGTTATATGCAGCTATTGCATGATCATCAAGTCCCATTGCAGCCATTGCGCCAGCAGAAATTCTCCATGAATCAAAGTGCTGTGCTGCTTCTCCATGCAAGTGTTCCTTGAGAATTTGTAATGCACCCTTAGCGTCACCAGAAGTAAGAATGTTAGTCGCTTCATCGCAGAGCATATCCAAATCGATTTTTGGCGATTCCTCAATTTCTACTTCAGGTACCTCTTCAGCAGCAATTTCTGGAATATGTTCACTTTCATCATCTTCAGAATGAGCAACATCATTTGAGTCAAAATGCGTTTCCTCCTCAAACAAATCATCTATCCCTGAATCAACTGCATGAGTTAGGGTTTGTTCAACCAATTTCTCTTGAGTATGTGGCATTACAGTCGGCGTAGAGCGGATTACTCCTCCTGCAGCACGATTAGTTTCAACTATTCTTACCAGATGTGGATGCCCGGGGAAATAATTCAAGGCCCTGTCCGCTATTTCTAGGGCTCCATCCGCATCTCCAAGTCTGTCTAAAAGTACTGCTAAATTAGCAAGTGCTGGTCCGTGATTTGGGTCAAGGTCGAGGCAAATCACGAAGGCTTGTTTAGCACCTTTCGGGTCTTGTTCAGCCTCTAGTAAAACTCCTCTGTTAAACCAGGCCATTGGGTTTGATGGGTCCAGAGCAATCGCTTTGTTGAAGGATTTCAAAGCGGAATCATGGTCGCCAGAACGGTGTGCAGCCTCTCCTTCAGCAACTATGTCATCAACAGTAGTGTCAATAACAGGCTCATCGTCCTTCGCACCATCATCCAACATTGCATCGGAATCGTCTGTAGTGGTTTCTTCAGACATTTTTTCCTCGTCTGGTTTAGAGATAACAGTCTTTACAACATCTGCCAATGAAGACATCATTGCATCTGTTATCTCTGCCGCGGCATCGATTGGATTGGTTGAATTGCCTTCTGACATGGCTGTCACTGGCCTGTTGGTCATCCCATTAGGCATAAGCATTGTCCGTTTGCGTTCCCGCTGGTTTCTTACCTTGAGTGCTGCTGGAAACAACTGTGAGACCGTCCTTCAACAACGACCATGGCGGGACATTTGTTCTAATTG
>JAYYDR010000106.1:0-3950 GCA_036160735.1 Thermoplasmatota archaeon | reverse complement strand
TGCAGGAAGGAATGACTCATCATCTCCGGTTTTGTCAGAAGGACAGTTGTCTCCACCCCATTCTCCGTCGCTGTACCAACAATCTGACCAAGTTTTGTAGAATCCTTTGGAGGGAAACTTTTCTGTTGTGTTATTGTCGTCAGGGTAGGTTGCTTGCACTCTCCAGTTGACATATGAGTGGTCTTCTATTGTTGTCACTGCCGAAGTGAAAGTTTCACCATCAACTGTTGAAACTTCGGCTACAGTTGGTGCAAGACATACGCCTTCATTGTTGCACATTTGAGTGGTTAATTCAAAAGTCGTATTGTTGTTTATTGCATCTTGGGAGAGAGTAAGCGTAATTTCCCAATCTTCCAAATCAGTAGTGGTCTCTGTGTGTGTAATTTCACTGAATATGGTCTCTTCAATTTCCGGCTCGACATTTACCCCATTTTCGCCCGCTGCGCTAGCAGTGTTTAGTAATGCGATGCTGAGTAATACGCACATGACGGTCTTTGAATTCATAATTCCATCTCCCACAGTTCATCACCAACCCAATGAATGTTCTTCAGTCCCTTTCCTTTTAATTCTTTGACCAAGCTGTTTCCATCTTTTTTTGCCCAACCTATAGCCAATGGTCGTTTGTGTTGTTGGTCTCTAACCCACACTAGATCTCCTTCAGTTATGCTTTCATCGGCTCCGTGGATTCCAGCGACCATGCAGTCTGCGCCTTTCATCAAAAATGGAATAGCTCCATGGTCAACCTCTACAAATCGTTTTTCACAAGGGTGAGATAAGAATCCTCGTAGTGTGAGGAAGACCACTCTTTCGTCATCAGGACTCATCAACTCAACTGCAAGAGGTACTCTGTCTACTAGTACCATCTTCCATGGACCATAATCCGCCATTTCAAGGAAGGCACCATCTACTGCTAAATCGATACCAAGAGCATCTTCCAAATCTTTCAACAACGGTGCGATGTGCTTTCGGCGTACTGGCCTACGCTTCTTGATTTGCCAATCCTTCGCCATAAACGTGCGTAAGGATTCACAGGTTTGACCCTTCGGTTTGATGAGCCTAGTATACTTCGGATTGCCATGGACGTATGGTGCGCAATAAGAACATACCCGAAACACGCAACTGAACTGGGAAATCCAATTCCAGACGAACCAGTATTTTTCCTCAAACCTTCATCTAGCGTTGTTGAGTTTGGGGAAATAGATGCGTGTGGGGGTGACGTACATCACGAAATCGAGCTGGTTCTCAAGTTAGGCGAAGGACTCAATCCAACTCACATGGCCCTTGGTTTAGATCTTACAAAACGCAGCATTCAGGACATGCTCAAGGAGAAGAGACTGCCTTGGGCAGAGGCTAAGGCTTTCACCGGTGCTGCTGTATTAGGCGAATGGGTTGAATTTGATGAAAGAGCTAGTTTTCAATTAGAAGTTAACCGAAAAACGACGCAAATTGGTTCTTTAGAAAATATGAGTTTTAGTATTGATGAATTAATTTCAAAATTAGCAGATTGGGCTCCAATAAAAAGTGGAGATATCTTGTTTACAGGAACTCCATCAGGAGTGGGCCCTCTCAATGCAGGAGACGAAGTAACAGCCTTGCTGTACGTCGATAGTGAAGTTGTTTCCACTCATTACGCTACTTGTGTGTGAGGCATACCATTCAAATATGAACGGCTGGTCGCCAAGCCGCTGGAGACAACTAACATGGCACAGTGGCACGGAATTTCTCGTCGCAAGTCAACAGGTGGCCGCCGCGTTCCCGCTCGTGGAAAGCGCAGCACCGAAATTTCATCTGAGAAGCAGTTCGCACTAATCGGCGAGCCTCGCAGAAAAATATACCGTACTACCGGTGGAAACGTCTTGGTGCGCGTACTTTCAGAAAACAAGTGCACAGTCAACGGCAAGGATGGAAAGTCCTCAGTTGCAACGATTACCAACGTAATCAAGAACGATGCAAATCCAAACTACACTCGAAGAAACATCCTAACCAAGGGTGCAATCGTTGATACAAACAAAGGACAAGTCAAGATTACCTCACGCCCAGGACACGATGGTGTTCTAAACGGCGTTGTTCTTTGAATGGATTCAAAGCCAACCACCCACTGAGGGGTCGACATGGACCACAATCCAGACCGAATCGCAGTCTGGCCTGGCTACTTCGATGCAAAGGTAAGTCGCAGGAGCGGTAGGCGTGTTCCACGGGATTCAAGTGTTCTAAAACCAGACTTAGAAGGTCTGTTCATCGCATCTCGCGCCCTAGGTCTCAGAAAAATCAAGCGCGAAGAGAGAGTTTCCCATCCAAATCGTCCTCATGCCAAAGAGGGCAGACTTTGGGTATCGAAGAAAGGTGCAAAGGAATCCATCGGTGCTGGAAGCAAAGAGGAAATCATGCAACTAATTGGTGGTCAGTGGCGCCAGATGCAGAAGGATCAGAGAAACGATGAGAAAGAAGCGCAAAAGCGCGGTCCAAAGGTCGGTGACAAGCGAGCGCGTTCCCAGAGAAAGGGTGCAAACAAAGCGCGTGCTGCTCAAGCGAGAGCTCAGCGCAGTCAGAAACAAAGACGCCGACGTTGATTATTCTGAAAGCCATTCCTCTACCAGTTCAGGCAGTATTTCTCCGGCTTTTCCAAGGTGCACTTCGTCAAAGTCCTCACCATTTGCAGGCATCTCATAGTTGACTAGAATCGTATGAGCGCCAATTGAGCGCGCAACGTGCACCATTCCTGCAGCAGGGTAAACGTGACCAGAACTGCCGATTACAATGAACACATCACATGATTCTCCGGCCGAATAAATCTCTTCCATGTGCATTGGCATTTCTCCAAACCACACAATGTCGGGGCGCATTCTGGACGGTTCTGCGCAGCAATTACAGTAAACGAAATCATCGGTCAAATCAGTATCAGACATCCTGTGTTCGATTTGTTCACTGGTTTCACACCGAAGCGTCTGTAGTCTACCGTGCATATGAATCACGGAATTACTACCACCTCTCTCATGCAAATCATCGACGTTTTGAGTTATCAACGTGAAATCGTCTATTTCAGATTCTAATTTTGCTAGTGCCTCATGAGCAGGATTTGGCTCAACTTCGTTCATTTGTCTCCTACGGGCCTGGTAGAATTTCCAGACCAGTTGCGGGTCAGCACGCCAAGCTTCAGGAGTTGCAACGTCTTCTATGCGGTGGTTTTCCCACAAACCATCGTTATCCCTGAAGGTCTTCACGCCAGATTCAGCGCTTATACCAGCGCCTGTCAAAATTACAACCTTTTTCTCTCGCATGATTTCTACATCCAAGAAAGGGGGTTCAAAAACCCACAGTTACTCCTTCTTCACTCAGAAGTCTTCTTTTTGTTTCAACTCCGCCTTCTCCGCTATACCCTCCAATACTTCCATCTGAACGGATTACCCTATGGCATGGAATCACAATTGGGTAGGGGTTAGCTCCACACGCATTAGCAACAGCACGTGGGGAACTAGGATGGCCGATGAATTGTGCAAGTTGCGTATATGTCCAAACCTCCCCCTTGGGAATTTTTTTGAGAGCATTCCAAACCTTCAACTGAAATTCAGTACCTACTAACTCGCCATGTTCTACCAAATAATCACCTTAAAATCTAGGCCATGTATCCGCCGCCACCTACTGACAGTATTGCTACGTAGAGCAAACCAACTGCTAAAAATGCCAACAAGAAAAGCATAAGGAAAACTGTGATTAAGCTCCATTTTACTAACCTTTTATTCGTGTTAACTAAATTTTGACCTGGTAAAAGATGATTGCTTGCTACTAAAGCCATCTCAGTCTGCTTATGATTTATGTCGCTCTTGTAGAAGAATGCAGGAATGAAGAATATCAAACCCAAAAATATGAGCACTGCAGGCCAAGAGGAGCGATGAGCAATCACGCCCATTAATCCCGTAACTGTGAAAATGACTCCAATTGGTGTGAAAATG
>JAYYDR010000105.1:0-14798 GCA_036160735.1 Thermoplasmatota archaeon | reverse complement strand
AAACTTGCGATTATGATTTCAACTGCGTTGCCAAAAGTAGCATTCAGTAATCCACCGAGTGATTCACTTGTTCTTAGCGCAATCTCTTCGGTTGCATGACCCATCAACAATGCTAAGGGCATTATTGCAATCATCGAGAAGAAGAAACTCATTCCTGCATCATGTGCAATCATCGAGAAATATACGGTAATTGGTACAGCAATAAGCAACCAATTGAGTTTATTCTCAAACGGACTAAATGATTGCAATACGCCTATTTTGGGAGTTTCAGACTCCGAGATAGAAATCAGCTCCTCTTACGCTTTGGAGGTCTTCTCCGTGGGGCCGCACGACGCTTTCGAGGTCTCTTTCTTGGGGTTCCTCCCTCTTCCCAGTCGACTTCTTCATCCTCTCCATCGTCGTCGTCATAATCGTCCTCGGACGCCTTCTTCTTACGACGTCTCTTTGGTTGAATTGTATTGACTGCGAATGGGTCATCTTCGTCATCCTCAGGTGCTGACTTTTTCTCCTCTTTCTTCTCTTCCTTTGGAGCAGTTCCGGTAATTGCTGCCATATCTGGTTCTGATGATGTTCCAATGAATTCATTCATCCAATCATCTCCAGCATCATCGTCGTCATCCTTCTTCTTCTTAGGGCCAGACATTGCTGTTGTGATTACCACCAGGGACACAAGCACAGCAAGTAGTGATACACCTGCTGTAACCCATGCAATCATGTAGGGAGGGTCTGTTGCGTTCAGTTCAGGATAGATTGTTTCCGGTTCTTCTGCAACAGGGTTTGAGTACTCACAAATCGTTGAACCATCGGAGACTCTTTGTCTACAGAAATCTGTGACGAACTTGACTTTAGTAGTCCTTTCATTTCCTGCTGAATCAACGGCCTTTACAGAAACTTCGTGAACACCGGGAAGGAAGTTACCAGAACTGAAAGACATCTCAAACGTCCAATCTCCATCTTCGTTAATAGTGAGACCGGTTACATTTCTCCATGGCTCTGTAACCTCGGAATTTGTATCGTAATTTTGTACAAATCTCATCTTCATGTCTACGATCCCAACATCGTCTGTTGCTCCAGCGACTACTTTGATTGCATTTCCATACAGATACATAGCACCATCATTTTCGGATGTTGGTGAGAAGATTGTCACTGTAGGTGATCTGGCATCAATTGAGAATTTGGAAATCTCTCTTTCGACATTGTTCAGAACCATATCTGTGAGATTGATTGAAATCAATAAATCTCCAGCGGTTGTAGATGAAGAGATTGTGAAACTCTGGAAGTATTCTGGACCTTTATCTGGGTCATTTGTATTCTGTGAAAGAAGTACCATTGCTGTCTCAGCACCGCCTGTCAAGGACTCTCCTGCAGATGTTGTGATATTGATGAGGGGGAAATCATTCAGTAGTTCTGAGGTCTCGATTCTTAGTGTGTATTCTCCCCTGACAATTGAATTGTCTAGCACGGGAACACCGTCTTCATCTGTGATGGTGTAAGTGATTGTTGGAGCTTGTGTGTCTTCTGTAACCATCAAAGCGTTACCACCAATACCCGGAAGAATTTGCGGGTTTATGTTTCCAAAAGAGTCTGCTACGATTACTGCATACCAAACATCTCTTTGGGTATCCAAAGGAACTGGAATCTGTCTGATCATTGTTGCGAACTCATTCTCGGGAATTGACTCCTCAATTAGTTCCCATCCAAGGTCCGTATAATTTGATACTGCGAATTCTGAGTCACCAAAAGGATCTCCAAAGTGACGGTATAGCGAGTATGTTTCACCATTTTCTTGGTCAGTATTAAACCACTCCAAATCGACAATTTTCAACTCTCCAAGCATCATAAGGTTGCTGATTCTAGCCGGGTTAGGAGACTGTGTGTCCTCAATGATAGGGCCATCCCAATTCTGTACTAATTCTTTGTACATCATGGTACCATTACATCCTTGACAGTTGTACAGAGCCTCGCTCGTTACGAAATAATGAGAGTTTGCTGATATGACACCTGGGTCGAGTTGGACATCGAACTGTTCTACTCCATCGGGGACGCTGCCCATCCAAATCATTGACATGTTTTCTTGGAATTCTGCACTTTGAACTCTCCATGCTGCTCTCCAAATGTGATATCTTTCTCCTTCAATACCAACTTGGTCGGTCCATGTAACTCTAGTCGTCAGGTTGCCGATGAACTCAGCCTTTACGTTGGTTGGTTCCTTAATCCAGTTCTCATCTGAATCTTCATCAACATCATCACAGGAATTTGATGATATGTCGGTGTTGTATGCACCATATTGGTCTACGACGACAACACAATAGATGAAGTTGCCAAATGTGTTGTATGGTACGTTGTAATAGAATACGAATGACCCGTCGCCATCGGTATCTGCTGCTTCAGCAACCGTCGCAATCAACTGAGCATATGGGTCATTGGTTGATGAGAAATATTCGCCATGCCTGTAAATCTTGTAGACTTCATTTTCCTCTGAGAATAGTCCGTCCCAAGCAATTGTGGTATATCCTGTACCGTTCTCAAGTGGATTGAATATAGCCTCAACGGTAGTCACATCATTTGGAGGTGTATTATCTTCAAGCAGTGAGGATGTCATAGCGTTACTTGACAAGAATCGGATGTCCTCGTAATCGCTACCGTTCTCAGTCCAATTTGGCAATAGGTAGGTCACTGAGTAGTATACTTCTCTGTTAGTCTGAGGAGGGACATCCAGAACGTAATTTGTTGAGGTTGATGAGACAGTAGCAACCTTGGTGACATCAGGATTATTTGGAATGAACAAACTATCTGCATTCGCTCGGGTAATCTGGAAATTGGTTTGCCAAACGTTGATCTGTAGAGCGTCTGGTCCTGTTTCTGGTAGAATTGGGTACAATGAATTGTAATTGATCCATTGTATGGTCGTCTGGCTTGCTCCAGGGTCAAATGTTGCTTGAACATTGAAAGGAGAGCGAATTGGTGTCGTAATCTCAGTCACAGGCTCATACAATGAACTGGCATTGAAATCGAGTGGTGATGTGATTGTGCCATTACCAAGTTCTGTTGTAATCGCGTAGTAGAATGTGCCATTTGTTCCGGCTCCGACTTGGTAAGTCACCTCATGAGTACCCAATGCTTCTCCTCTGCAGTCAATGCTCTGAGAAATGGTTGCTTGGTCACAAGCGGTTACTGATGTCCATGGATTGAGTGATTCTATGTTTGCTGGTGTAATTTGAGCTGTGTGGCGGTACAGATGATAAGTCGCATCCCACAATTCGGAGTACAGGTTGAAATTACCTGCTGTGTCCTCAATATTTCTCCAACTCACGGTTGTAGTCTCACTGACATTGTCAAATGAAACCGTGATATCTTGCGCCTGTAATTCATCTGGAATCCCGACATCAGCGCTAACTGTGTTCAACATCGGAAGTGATGATACAAGCAATATGAAGAGGACGAAATAGGTCGTCCTGCGATTTCCTCCGTTCAGCATCCTGCCACCCATCACTTCTACGCTTTCTGTGATTCGGTTATGAGGGTACCGCCGTAGGCGGTGTAAACCACGCTTAGTTTGCGCGTTTTCAGCACGTCCGATATGTGAACACTCATTCATCAGTATTCTCTTTGCCCTTCGGAGTTGATAGAGGCTTGGTTTTGTCTAGAGACTGCAAATCTACCTTTGCTTTGAAAAATCTAACAACGAATGTGTAAATTCCGCCAAGTCCGGAAATTGCAATAATCAAAGAAATTGGATTGATTTCGATATTGTTCCACTCACCCCAAGAACTGTAATCCATGTATGCCATAATCGCAGCACTAAGAAGTGCTACGAAGGTGAGAACCATTCTGTCTGCACGGCTAAACCCACCGTAATTCCTGCTGCCTGCAACAGCCTGAGCTTGAGTGCCCAGATAGGAGCCAAACATTGCAAACATGGCAGCAGCCCAAGCCAATTCTGCATGGCCAAACCAAACCATGTTGTATCCGAGAGCGAGAACCCAAACAACGTCCAGAACTCTATCGAGGGTGTGGTCGAGATAATCTCCCCACCTTGTAACCTGGCCTGTTGCTCTTGCTAGGTTACCATCAAGTCCATCCAAAGCCATTGCAGTAGCCATTAAAACTGCCGCTCCAACAAACATCAGTGCCCCTTCTTGACCATCTCCAGCATTCATCATTAGCCAAGCAGAAGCTAGACCGGTTGGGAGGGTCAGCCAAGTAAGGGTCGCAGGATTAACGCCTTCTAATTTTGACACAAGGGGTTCGCTCAACTGCTTGAACAAATTTCGACCCTTTTCTAGTGCCATGGGCTGCGCTCGGACGTTTACCGTCTTTGTTACTTATGGTCTAGATAGCCAATCTATTGCCATATCAGGAGTTGCATGATGTGGGCAACCTGATGAAATCCATGATTCGACGTCCGTTCCTTCGTAAATTGGCCTCGCATCATCAAGGAGGTCGTTCCATGGCCCGCCTAGCATTTCAACCTCGACATTAGCCCGAATTTTTCCTTCAGAATACCCCCTTTCTGCGAGTCTAACTCGCAACTCATTAGGGTCACATCTTACTACAATCAAAGCATCTACTGGAACATAGTGGGCAAGATGTCCGTCGATTAGAGTAAGTGTCTCTGGATTTTTCCAGATTGTTGATAACTTCGCAACATCAATTTCTGCTGCCCCGTCTTCACCAATTTCACCAAGGCAGTCATTCTTCTCAGCGTAATCTTTCAATGAAATGACGGGTAGTCCTAACTTAGAACATAATGTGGTTTTTCCACAACCAGGTGTGCCGATTACTCCAATTGAGCGCACCACCTGTTCTTCCATGTGATATGCTGTGGTGGCCAAGTGTTAAACATCATGCCTCGATTAGACGAATGAGATTCATGTTTGGCGCCACTGACCCTGAGCAAGCAATCGCCCAACTTGAGGCGTATTACAGAGAAGGGCGAGGCGAGCGAGCAGAGGTAATGGCCTCGGCTTTAGTAGATCAGTTGATGGCGCAAAAGGATAGGGATGATGACACGCAAGGAATTCTTGTGAAGGGTTTGAGAATCCTTGCTGGAGTCTTGAATAGCCGGCAAAAATACAAGCGTGCAAGAATTACAATTGGGCTACTTCACAAACATCGAAACAAGCACGGGAAAGCAGTGGGACACGACCTTGTTACTGCCGCTGCTGATTACCATCTCGCAGGTTTCATTCACGCGAATGCTGGAAAAAAGAGTGCAGCAAAGAAGGCTTTTTCCAAGTGTGAAAAACTACAACCGGGACATCTAGCGGCTGCATTGGATGTTGCAGAGCAGTGTGGATACGTGAAAACCTTAGCGAAATTATACCCATTAGCTGGCCCAGTGATTAGCAGAAATGGTGCGTATGTCTTAGAAATAGAAGGAAGGCCTGCTGCCGATGCCAGAAGAATTGGTGCGATTTTAGGAGGCGATGTACAGTCGGAAATCGAGCGTCAAATATCTGCGATTATGGCGGGCGAACAAGCTGCAAACGCAAGACTGCAAGCCGCTGTTGATTCACTCGTGCCCACGCATGACTACCATACGTACAGTACAAATTGAGCCCGTAATTGGTAGCGGGAGATGGATTTGAACCATCGATCTACGGGTTATGAGCCCGTCGGTCTAACCAAGCTAACCTATCCCGCTGTTATTCCGACGGCGACAGTCTCCATTCTTGAACCCACCGACCCGATTTTGGTTAGTAAATAACGGGAGGTTTTTGGATAAGTACCGTCTAGGGCTAATCGATGAAGGCGAATTTCCGTCTAATGGCTGTAACTCTGACTTTACTGAGCGCTAGCCTTGCAGGCTGCATTGGAGGAGATGATGAGGGTGATGGAGAATACTCTGGACCAATCAATTTAGTAGTGTTCTATGACTCAACATCGGGTATGGTTGAGACCTCCGAAAACAATGGACAGGCAGGACCAACAACAGGGGTTGAGCTATCTTTTGATTTTGCAGATACAACATCAGATGATGGAGCAATCACCAAGATTATCCTAGATCCTGATGATGGTTCCACGCCAATTGAAGCTGACCCATCTGACAATGCAGTGATTTCATACACGTGGTTAACCCATGGAGTTTTCGAGACAACTCTAACTGCAGAAGATGAAGAAGGAAACTCCCACAGCATAGAAGTCGTTGTTAGAATTGACATGCAAATAACGTGGTCAGATTCACAGACTAGTTCGGCAACAATGACTTTTGATGCTACTCCGGATTGTGAGGATGGAGAACCACTAGCAGACAGGATAACAGTTTCTTCTACAGTAGAAAACCCAGGCAGTGGACCATTTTTCGGAGGCGCTAACTCTGACGTTACGTGGTCACTTACAAATCCCGATGAAGAAGAAATTTCATCAGATTCTGGAACAATCCCAGATGGAGGAGAAGAAACGTGGGATTACATAACCAGAGACATAACGGTAGGATTCTGGACCCTTTCAGTTGAAGTGGCCGAGAATGGAGATGACGTGAATGTCAACAACGTTGTCAGTATTGTATACCCAGAAGGCTCTGAAGATCCTGTGAACCCTCGTACAGAGTGAAACTAAAGTGAAAGTAAACTGCAACCTTGCAGTATCGCTTTTATGATGCATGAGTTCAAAAATCTCCACTTTCAGTGTTTGATTGTGAGACCTTCTCTCTTTGATATACTAAGGCTAATGAGTAATCATCATGGCAGCAAAGAGCAAGTCGAAGAAGCAGAAAGAAGAAGAGTCCCCTAACACAGAGGTTGTTACAATGGAGGAAGTAGAAGAGCCAGAGGTCAGCATCGAAGACCTACCAGGTGTTGGTCCAGCAACAGCAGAAAAGCTACGTGAGGCTGGATTTGATGAACTACTAGCACTCGCTGTAATGAGCCCTCCTGACCTAGCAGAACAAGCAGAACTAGGTGAGGCAGTAGCAGGGAAGATCATCCAAGCTGCAAAGAAAATGGCAAACATCGGTGGATTCGTTTCAGGAACTGCACTTCTAGAGAGAAGGAGAGAAGTTCAGAAATTATCCAGCATGGTACAGTCAATCGACGATCTGCTAGCAGGTGGATTTGAAACTCAATCCCTCGTAGAAGTATACGGAGAATTCGGTTCAGGAAAGACACAAATCGGCCACCAATTAGCAGTAAACTGCACAATGCCAATTGAGCAAGGTGGACTTGATGGAGACGTATTCTACATCGATACAGAAGATACATTCAGGCCTGAGAGAATTACTCAGATGGCACGTGGCCACGGCCTCGACCCAGAGGCTGTCCTAGAGAGAATTCACGTAGCACGTGCATACAACTCTGCACACCAAATGCTACTTGCGGAGGAAATCAAGAGAATGAGCAGAGGAATCAACGTCAAGATGATTATCGTCGATTCTCTAACCAGCCACTTCAGAGCCGAATTCGTTGGAAGAGGTATGCTTGCAAACCGCCAGCAAAAACTCAACAGACACCTGAAGGATCTGAAGCAGCTAGCTGATGTTAACAACGCTCTAGTCTTGGTTACCAACCAAGTTATGAGCAAGCCTGATGCAATGTGGGGAGACCCAACCAAGCCAATTGGTGGCCACGTACTAGCTCATGCATCAACATTCAGACTGTACTTGAGAAAGGCAAAGGGTGGAAGAAGAATCGCTCGCCTAGTCGACTCTCCAAACCTACCAGATGGAGAATGTGTATACCAGGTCTGTGAAGACGGTCTCCGTGACTGAACAAGGGTAAGACAATCGCCTTCTCACCCCTTTGGGGTGGCGGCACCTTCAAATTAGGTGCAAATAGGATGAGGCGCTATGCGACACCTCATTGAGCGTGTACTCGAGCTTACAGATGAAGAAGAAGGGCCGTCAATTCGACCAACTAGTGTCGAAGAAATGGAGTCAAATGACGCTGAATTAAAGCGCCTTCTTGAGTCACTTCAGCCTAGAATACGTGTATATGGTGTAGGTGGAGCAGGATGCAATGCAGTAAGTCGCCTCCACGAGGAAGGATTGTTCGAAAACCGCTACGTAACAGGTCATGCAATCAATACCGACGCGCAGGCTTTGTTGATGAGTCCTCTTGAGAATAAAATTCTGATCGGTAGAACCGCAAGAGGAAGAGGAGCCGGTGGAGACCCTACAAAGGGAGAAGCCGCTGCTCTCGAAAGCGAGAACAATCTCAGAAAAATCACCGACGATACTCAACTGGCGATAATAACTGCAGGTATGGGAGGCGGCTCTGGTACCGGAGCAGCAGGTCATATCGCAAGACTTGCCAAGGAACAGGGTGCGCTAACAGTTGCTGTAGTCACATATCCATTCAACTCTGAGGGAACTCTGAGAAAGCAAAATGCAGAATGGGGACTTGAAAGGTTAAGAGAATACTGTGACACAATTTTAGTGATTCCAAATGAAAGACTGCTGGAGATAGAGGGAGTTAGAGACCTACCAATCGCTAGCGCTTTCAGGGTTGGAGACGAATTGTTGGTCAGAGCAATCACAGGAGTTACTGAGTTGTTAACTACTGACGGAATGGTCAATCTTGACTTTGAAGATCTGAAGGCTGTCATTAATTCAGGTTCTGGCGTTGCTATGATTGGCCTAGGTGCAGCAAGTGGTCCAGGTAGAGCAGAAGCGGCCACTTTGGAGGCTTTGCATTCACCACTACTCGACCTAGATGTTTCAGATGCAAGAGGCGCACTAATCAACGTTGTTGGAGGTTCTAGTTTGACGTTAGGCGAAGCAGAAAAGTGTGCTCAACTAATTCAGAGCAAGGTTGGTGAAAATGCACGAATAATTTGGGGAGCTGCAGTCGACGAGAGCCTCGGAGAGGACATTCGCGTGATGTTAGTTCTGACTGGTGTGCGTTCCGAACAAATCCACGGTGCTAGCGAGAACAGGCAACTACGTGCTCTCAAATCTCGAAACATCGAGTTCGTCAACTAATCCTTAACTGCCATCGCTGTTAAGGATAATACGGCAATTATGCCGATTACCCCAACTGCTAATTGTCGGGGCGAAATTGAATCCTTTGTGGTTGGAGTGACTATTTCACCCTCGTAATTTGGACCCGGAACTGCGTACGAATTAGAGTTCCATTCATCTCCGGATGCTGCTCCATTTCCATTTACAGCATTGCCGTAAATAATGAAGGTAACCAACTCTGCATCCGACTCTGGTGCTGTCCAATTGAACTCCCAAGTACGTTGATTGTTATTTGAAGAAGAGTGGGTATAACCTTCATCCATTTCTTGAACATCGCCTGTTATTTGACCGTGCGAAATCAATATTCTAAATCCACCTTGAGGATTATTAGCCTCTAAACTTGATTCAATTGTGAGGGTTAAGTCATAAGTCTGAGTTGAGTTATAGACGTCAGGTAGTCCAGACAAAATCACTGTTGTCTCTTCAGAGTATGCTCCATGACAAACACATCCATTATCGCCATTATCTCCAATCCCCGAGGGATAAGCTTCCACTTGGCTTATGATTGCAAGCGAAAAAAGTAGAACAAGCAATCTTTTCATGAAACTCCTAAATGGAATTTGTAAATAATACAATCTACAACAAGTGACGTAGGTTAAAGTTAGGTATAATTCAAAAAAAGGAGATGCAGCAATACATGGTTTCAATAACTATGACCAAATTTGTTATTTTTAGTGAGTAATGTGTTACCGTTTGAAACTACTGACTTACCACCTGAAGATGAGGAAGAAATCGACCCGTTTGCGGAACTTGAGGTAGGCACAAAGTCATCCTACAGAGGAGGCAATGATGCGCTATCCTTGTTTGAAGAGGAGAATGACCCTCTTGCTGTATTTACGGAAGATGATGACCCTCTATCTTCATTCGCAGATGAAGATGATACTCCAATTGAAGAGACAGTGATCTCCTTTACCGATAAGGAGGTTCCCGAATTGAAAACTGGAGCGCCAGAATCTAATCCCTCAGAAGCAACCTACAAACTGCTCCTAGAAACCGTGTGGGTCGATGACATACTCGACCCTTCAGAAGTCGAACTTCTGGCAAGGAAACGCAGAGAACTCGGACTCAGTTTCGAAAGGCACCTCCAACTAGTAAGAGATATCATCGGAGGTTGACCGATGTCTCCTACCCCATTCGAGCACGGCCTAGCACTCGCTTGGTCAGATGGCGCACTATCGAGAGAAGGTGCGTTAATGCTTGAGGCTTTGCAAACTCAACTTGGTTTGAGTGACAAAGAAAGAGCATTGCAAGAGCAGGAATGGTTGAATGACATTTCGAGGAATAAAAGAAGGTCTTTTGGTGATGGAGACCAAATTCTTAGAGAATGGCTAGAAGGACTTAGTGATAAGGAAAATCTTGAACAAAGTGCGCGTTCGATGGGTAGGGCTGCACTTGACGTAGGGCTTTCAAAATCAGCCTGGAGGGATGCATTTACTTTCGCAAAAGGACTTGGTTTAGGGGATGAACTTGCCAATGGAGTTTGGCTAGAAGAAGAGGCTGAACCATTGGATGGATGGCCTGCAGCACTCGATCCACTTGCAATTATCTTAGGCTTGGTATTGGCTGTGCCAAAAGCAATCCAGCAAAAGGATGCTGAACTTTCTGAAGGGGATGCATTCGTGGTTATCGATCACCCAGATGCGAAGCCAAGCCATCTGTCTTGGATGCCAGAACTTACCCCCGTCAAGCATGAAAAATGTGGATGGGGTTGGAAGGGTGGACATTCCATATCAACACCTGCACCCAAGAAAGACCTGGTTTTCTGCAGCTCAGTTCTGTTAGCATGGGTAAGGAGATTCATTTCTATGAGGCATAAGCGTGGTGAAAAGGGGCTAGACGGCATTCCTGATGGTTTCCAAATTATGCCTTCCTCTAGTGAGTTAGAAAGTGATGGGAGTAATCTGAAAATTTCAATGATTGTCGACTTGGGAGATTCTGGGTTAGTGCGTCCTTTTGCAACCGTAAATGTCGACGGATTTGCCAAATTGAATCCTGCTCCGGAAGGCCTTGGAGAGAGCTGGGTAAGGATTCACGATGCTGTTGGAAACCTAGTGCTAAACGCTCTAGAAACACTACCTCTACAACTTTCACAAGCTGCAGGATTGAATAATAATTTCAAGAATGTCTATCTTGAAGATGGCTGGATTACTCTTGAGTTTGATGAATGATTACTTCAGAAGTAATTTTACAGTCTTTCCTCAAACTGTTAGAAACACTGCAGTATTTTTCATGAGACTTGTGTACTACCCTCTCAACCAACTTCTGAGGTACGTTTCCTTCAACATGGTATGCGAAGTGAATCGAAGTGAAATAGCGAGGGGATTCGTCATTACGAGTAGAATCCATTTCTACCCATACTTTAGAAAAATCTCTTTCTTTAAGCCCTATTACAACATCTACAATTGAACAAGCACCTACCATCTGTAGTGCTAATTGCATTGGACTAGGCCCGTCTTCCCAGTTCATCTCTACTCGTTGACCGTTGGAGTTGATCCCAACCATGTTCTTACCACCGGTCCATTCGACTGTTCCTTGCATAATGCGCCCAAATGTCGCTAAGAGAAGAAACCACCGATGACCGCTGTGTTGATGAAGGGGGTCAAGTTGGCATGTAACGAGCACCATGTCAGGCAGTCCAATCACAATGAAAAACGGAGTTTTAGTTGTACCAGATAATCCAATTGTTCACTACATTGAAGGCGATGGAATTGGAGTGGATATCACACCGGTAATGATAGAGGTTGTCGATGCTGCGGTTGAGAAAGCATACTCCGGTAGTAAGCAAATAACATGGAGCGAAACCCTTGCAGGTGAAAAGGCATTCAATCACACTGGCGAATGGTTACCTGAAGCGACACTCGACGCAATGAAGACCGGTTTGGTTTCAATTAAGGGCCCGCTAACCACACCCGTTGGTGGAGGAATTCGCTCTCTGAATGTCGCTCTTCGACAGAAACTGGACCTTTTCGCATGTGTGAGGCCTGTTCGCTGGTATGAGGGAACACCATCCCCAGTAAAGGCTCCTGGAGATGTTGACATGATTATCTTCAGAGAGAACAGCGAAGACGTTTACGCTGGTATCGAATGGGAAGCAGGATCAGAAGGTGTTGCCAAAGTAATTGATTTCTTGGTCAATGAAATGGGTGTAGACAAAATAAGATTCCCAGATACTTCTGGAATCGGAATCAAACCAATCAGCAAAGAAGGAACTGCAAGAATCGTTCGCGCTGCTATGCAGTACGCAGTTGACAATGACAAAGATAGTGTAACTCTTGTTCACAAAGGTAACATCATGAAGTTCACAGAAGGTGGTTTCAGAGACTGGGGATACCAACTAGCAAAAGATGAATTTGGTGCTACTGAACTTGATGGTGGACCATGGTGTACCTTTGAAAATCCGAACACTGGAACAACGATAACCATCAAAGATGTCATCGCAGATGCTATGCTTCAACAAATTATCACAAGACCAGCAGAGTATGGTGTATTGGCAACAATGAACTTGAACGGCGACTACATTTCTGATGCATTAGCTGCTCAAGTTGGTGGAATTGGAATCGCACCTGGTGCCAACATCAATTACGATACTGGAATCTCAATTTTCGAAGCAACCCACGGCACTGCTCCAAAGTATGCAGGACAAGACAAGGTAAACCCAGGATCTCTAATCCTGTCTGCTGAAATGATGCTACGCCACATGGGTTGGAGTGAAGCTGCTGACCTAATCGTTGGCGGAATGGAAGGAGCGATTTCGGCAAAAACCGTCACCTACGACTTTGAAAGGCTAATGGATGACGCAGAACTTCTATCTTGTTCTGCGTTTGGAAAAGCAATCATATCTCACATGTGAGATGATCTAGTTCCTTGTCCTAGCGAGTGATTTTTTAGACGAGGACATTGATGAAAGACTTTTGATTTAGGTCTCCAATGTCTCTCATCTTAACCATGAGTTTAGGTCGCGGCTACTTGCTATGACTCCGAATCCAAATCTCTCTTCAATCGCTCTTGCGACCAAAGCGAAATCCGAATCCCTTGTAGCAATCAGAATACAACCAATTTCACCAAGCGGTCGGTTTGCCATAGCCGTGGAGAGGCACATTAGTGACTGGTCTGCCTTTTCTGGATAGATGTCCTTGTCGTCAATCACTTCACGCATAGGTTCACCATGCAACCTCTTCATTGCCGTGATTTCATCATAAACTTCAGTGTGCTCTAACATGAATGTTTTCAATCCTGCGCGAATATCTACATCATCTGCTTCGTCTTCAATGTGCAAATCCAATGGCTTCCAATTTGAAAATTCAGAGATTACCTCGTTCGCTATTTCGAGTAGAGACTTCTCATTCAAGATCGAGTTTAGGTCTTCACCAGACACTAGGGTTTCGGAAAATCTCTCTCTGATTCTCTCCACATCTGTTGCAATAGAAATCAGTTCATTTTGAACAATCTTGGGTAACCACAATTTGATAACTCCTTCTGCAGAGCGGTGTTTTAAGATTCGATGGAATCTTCCTCTACCGCCTACGTCAAGAGAAGCTTCTGAATTGATTCCTAATCTCTCTGAAATTCTATTTTGAAGTTCATCGACTAAGATATTGGTGTCAATAATAACTAGAGGCGTTAACGCCAGATTTCTGAGATACGACCTCTGCTTAACAGGTAGATTATGCCTATGAGTTGCGAACAATCCCCTCTCTGCATCAGCGAGTCTCTTAATGTCTAGAACACCAAATTTACCGGAGTTTTGTGCCCTTTCCAGTAGCATCAAACCTTCAAGTGGTTTCTCTTCTGCTGCTGCAAGAGCGATTTCGTAGATTTCCTCTCCCGACGGATCGTGTAGCATTGCTTGTGCATATCGGTTCTCAAAGGTGTGACGGTTTCTTCGTCTCTCTCTTTGTAATGAATTCAATGCCGCTTTTACTCTGCCAGAGAATGGCTCTATTGGGAGATGGCGTGGGTGTGACCTTGGATAATTCCTCAGCATGTCTAATTCTTCTTCAGAATGTCTGACTCTCTCGACATTCTGGATATTACCGAATTGGTCTTCCTGTTCAACCATTTCAGTTCGCTTTACGAAGTTTGTCAGCATTCTGGTAGCTTCGTCTGTGTTGCGTTTATTTGCTGCGACATGAGAGACATTCAAGTACAGTTGGAATCTCTTCGTGAGCGCTGACTTAAGTGCAGGTTGATTCTCCAAAAGTGAAACTGCCTCAGACCATTGCTCTGCATGTGCAAGGTGAATCAGTGCCTTCCTGTGGAGCAAAATCCTGTGTTCGTAATCGAATTCCTCGTGGTCTCCTGCTTTCTTGTAATCCCTCGCAGCGTTCAGTTCGTCGTTGTTACTAACGTGCATGGCAGCACGTGCGAGTGTATGCCACGGCGATTGCGGGTCATTTTCTTGATACCAAGATACTAAGTTAGTCAAACCGATGTCGTGTTCCAAAACAAGATGCCTGACTGCCTGCATCATTGGCATGGCTGTTACATCACCTGAGAGTAGGCCATCGAGTAACTCAACAACGCCTTTTGACTTACCAGTTTGCAATAGCCACGAGGCTCTGTTCAAACGCAATGTGTCGATAACAGCGCTGAATAATCTAGATTCAATATCGGATAACTCAGCCTCTGAAACACTCTTTGCGAGAGTATCGAGGACCTTAGAATCCGCTAAACCATCTCCTCCATCTTTTAGTGCCTGCTTGCAATTGTTGAATGCTTTGATACCGTTTTTGTCTAGAGTGTCTACAACCCAATCATCATCTGATTGAGCCGCTCCATCCAACATCAAAATGAGTCCTTTACTCGCAGGCGAAAATGCACTTGGAACCTCTGCATTCTC
>JAYYDR010000104.1:0-11005 GCA_036160735.1 Thermoplasmatota archaeon | reverse complement strand
AGGTGACGAATTTACTGGTTCATTCGGACGTGATGAATTCGAAGAATTCAGAAAGAGTATGGCGGCGGATTTCTACGCAGATTCTGACGATGCGATTGCAGCAGGCGACCATCAGCAGGAAATTCGAACTCAAAACAGAGTATTCGCAGATGTTGATGAAGGCATTAACCAACTCAAGAAACAAATGGCGCAAGACGGTGGTTTCGACGATCCAACAGCTGAAGATGAAGAAGAGGATGAAAACTACTACACTGACGAAGATGGTGTTGAGTGGTGGAAGGACGACGACGGCTATTGGTGGTACAGAGAGCCTGGTCAAGATGATTGGCAGCCTCACGACTGAGTCCAAATTTCGAGTTTAGAGATATCGAACTTGACGATTCCAATATCAGCGCCAGCTTTGAGCATAGCGTTGTTTGCCATGCTTGCTGAACTCATTGCGACGATTGTCTTTGGTCTGTTTACTTCAGATGTGAGTAATCCCTTCAGCACATCTAAACCGCGTGTAGGTGGCATGTAATGGTCTAACATCAGAATATCTGGAGCGAATTCAGAAATTCTCTCGAGGTAATTTTGTGAATCCCAGTATTGTTTAAATTCAAGGTTTGAGATTTCTACTCCACCGCTAATCAGCAGTGCTTCTATGTCAACAGAATCCTCGAAGGCTAGAACCTTCATTCCTCAACATCCCACCAATTAGGAACTTCGAACCATTCGGGAGCGGTCTCTTCATCTCGGTCAATTAAAGGAAGACTTAGAGTTGAGGATGAATCTAAATTTACTTGCATTCCAATTGCTGCACAAGGGCTTGGCAGGTAATCCATACCTGTCTCAGTCAATTCTATTCTGATCTCATTTCCAGCAGGAACGATTACGTCCATTGGGTTAAACTCCATTTGCATGTTGTATGTTGTTAACGGTGTTACAGTCTTTGCTTCATATCCGCCATCTCTGTATCTTACATCCATAGTAGCATGCCCGATTCTGAGATTTTCTGTGGCGTCGTACATTGTGGCAAATATTTGGCCACCGTCACAAAGTCCTGTAGAGGCAGATAGGTGTAGAGTTGGCAGTCCAGAGATAAAGCGGTCATTTTCGGATGCTGGAATTGTCACTGTGACACTTGAAGTCGCACTAACTGCGCTGCCACTTGAAGTAGCTTGGTCAAGTGTAATTTCTTCCCAGTACATGTCCTCTGGTGGCCACGTATCCTCAACGTGCCATCTTCCATCATGTCTTTGCATTTGTACATGTAATTCTGGCATCACTCCATTCCCTTTGAGCCAATATTCAAACCACCAAAACAGGTCTAGAGCCCAGTCCATTCTGGTCATTTCAGGATATGCCTCTGCACCGTATCCCGGAGAGACAGAATTGAGGTGAGTTGTTTGCTGGTCAGGGTAGTTGTGCGCCCACTGACCCATGATGCCTCTTGCAGGTATTCCCGCGTCTCTCATCAGTTGGTATGTAGGGAATGCGTGGTATGGGTCGACGTTCCAGTCTTGCATACCCCATACAAGGTAAACGCTTCCTTTGTAGTTAGCAAGAACGTCAGGAAGATGCCTTCTTTCATCCCAATAGTCATTCCATTCTGCCCCACCATAATGTGCCCAGAGGTGAGTGGTGAATGGGTTTAGAGGACCTTGTAAGTCGTCTTGACAAACTCGCAACTCATCGGTGGTCAAATCACTCGTAGCAGCCCAATATGCAGCATCATATCCGAGTGCTCTGAATTCACTCGAGCCGTTACGATAGAACATTTCTTGTACACCGATAGACCCCGAAATTGGGACGATTGTCTTGAGATGTTCAGATGGATTTTGTGCAGCTTCCCAGTTTGTTGTGCCAGCGTAGGATTTGCCCATTAGTCCAACGTTTCCATTAGACCAATTTTGTTTACCTAGCCAGTCGACTACTGCTTGGATACCAATTTGCTCTCCAAGGCCCTTAACGTCCTGACAATGAGTTGATTTTCCTGTTCCAAAAGTAGATGCTTGCGCAAGTGCATACCCGTGCGAGATGAAATTGTTGTAGACCCATTCACCAACTCCACGATCAGGAATTGTGTTAGGATTAGAGTCGTCTCCAACTCCTGGCATACCCTCTCCTCCAAAGTCATAGTAGGGGTGAATTGTCATGATTGTTGGAATCTTTGTGCCCTCTACTACATCCGGTAACCAAAGGGCAACATGCATCACGTCATCTTCGGGGAACCCAGCATCTTGTTCAGACAATGGTAATTCTACATCGATGAGGTGTTCAGTGTAGGTTAGTACCTTGTATGTGCCATTAATTGGCAGCATGGACCTTTCCTGAGTCAAGTCCAAATTTGTCAATTTGTGACGCTCATGAAGTGGAATCTCCCACCAATTCTGACTCGTCTCTTCAATGGATGTTTCTTCTAAAATTTGACCAATGCTGGTACCTAACATTAGGAAGATGATTGAAACAGAGAAAGTTGCAGCCAGTGTGATGTTGAGGACATAATTCCCAGATTCCGGCATAATTTCAGCCTCGAAAACTTCGTCCTCCATGTCACTGACCGAGCGGTCTCTTCCTCATCAGTCTTCGCTTTTTTAGTGTGAATGAAGCAAATCCTCAAAGGGATGACCCGTAACCAGCAATCATGAGCGAACAGTTCACAGTTGGCGGCCAATCAATTCCGAACATAACAACAGGATACGGTGCTTTCCTAGTTCTCTGGGGTGTTGTGATTTCCCTAGTTTCGGGTTCAGAATCAATCACATCCTATTTCCCATCTTTACTTGGTTTGCCACTTTTGATATCGGGAGTTTTGGCAAATAAGATTCCCGAAAAGAGAAAGCTATGGATGCACATTGCAGCAACCTTCGGTCTACTTTGCGCAATTGGTGGTACACGCTTCTTCATGGTGATGTCAGATGGAATTAACTACGCATCTGGCTCGATGTTGATGCTGTTAGTTACTGGTTCAATCTACACCTATATCTGCGTTCAATCATTCATTCATGCTAGGAAAGCTAGAGAAGAATGATTTCATAGTTTTGCGGTAGTGGATTACCTATGCGAGTAGTAGCAAGTGTTCTCTGCCTGCTACTTATTGTACCTGTGGTCGGTGCGAATTACGAAACTGGCGATGAGTCTTGGAGAGACATAGAGGTCGATATGTCTGGATGGAATGATGGCCCTGAATTGGAAGGTTCTCCGATGGATAATCCTCGTCCAGGCGATGCGGTTTTGACAATCGATGTTTCATACAAACCAAGTCATCTTGGCGCAGAAGTACAAGGTCAAATCGTAATCGAGTTATTCGAAGAATGGGCGCCAAATACGACCACAAACATGATCAAGAATGTTGAAAATCAGATTTACAACGGTATTTTCTTCCATCGGGTTATCGATGATTTCGTAACACAAGCAGGAGACCCGACCTGCAAAACACTAGGGGTATATCCCGCCACAAGTGCATCATGCGGTAGTGGCGGAACCGGTGAAACCGTGGATATGGAGCATCATGAGAACCTGTCTCACGTTGACGGTGCAATAGGCATGGCGCGCAGCCAAGACCCAGATAGTGCAGATTCACAATGGTATATCGCAGAGACCGAGGCTCATGGTTTAGACCCTGAGAATCGAGATGATGAGGGATACGTGACCTTTGGAATTGTTCGAAATGGAATGAGCCATGTCAGGGCAATCGCAACCGTTCCAACTACCGATGACCCTTCTGGTGAGGAAATTGTAGTTAACCCAGCCTCGACTGCAGGCAGGCCGATTTGGGAAGTTCACATCTCTAAAGTTGAGATGATTGGAATTATTCCTTACGTCGATGAACCTGCTAAAGATGAAACTCAATCATTCCTTTCTACAACCGCAGGCAAAATTACGGTTTCAGTAGTTCTGATTGGATTATGTGCAGTGGGATACGCTTTCTATGCAGGAAGCAGAGTTGAGGAACCAGATGCAATTCTCTTGGATGAAAACTAAGCCAGTTGTAAATCAAGAACTACATGCATGATTCTTGGTGAATACTTCTTTACCACTTCTAGGTGCAGAATTTCAGTAATTTTACCCGAGGCAGTTGCAAACCATTCCGACGTTTTTTCAGTCCATTCTTCTATTTCGTCCTCATGAACGTTCATGTGAATGTGGAGAACTCCACCTTCTGGCTTCAAACATCTGATGGCGTTACCCCATGCGTTCATTGATGATGGAATCAAGCCAAGAATTACCCTATCTGCAATGCCACGTAAGTTCTTCATTGTAATTTTATTATCACCTTCGTGGATTGTGCATCTTTCACTGACTCCATTGCGCTCTAAGCCTTTTTTTAGACCTGTTATGCTGTTCGGATTTATTTCGCAGGCGTGAACATGTCTCGCTAAACCGCGCACTAAGAATGGAAGTGTGTAGTAGCCAATGCCGCAAAACGCATCTACAATTATCTCATCTTTGGTTTGGATTTCACCCATTCTTCTTCTTTCAGTCACGTTTCCTGATGAGAACATTACCTGTGTAGCATCGAATTCGTATTCAACGAAGTTTTCCCTATGTACAACCCAGCCGTCCTCACCATGAATCAATTCAAGCCTAGATTCTCTCATTGGTCCAGAGTCTATTTCATTTTGAATTGCGATTCGATTTACTGCAAGAGATTTTGCAACCTCTTGGAGGTTCCATTCGGAGGTATCAGTGCCTTGTTTGAAAATTACCATATCACCCAATTTCTCCCATTTTTTCGGGGGGTCATCTAGTATTGCTTCCAATTCAAAGTGAGGATTGTGTCTTTCAATCGCTTCGAATTCTAACTCCAAATCTCCAGTGATTACGGGGATTGCGATCGAATCTTCATATGGTCTCGGTTTGAGTTCTGGATTCAGCAAATTTTGTTGCTTCAATCTTTGATATTCATAACTAGCATTTTCTCTTGCACAAACATGTGCATGAGAGATTGGCATATTTGACTCGATGAGGCAAACCATGTTAAATGTCCCAGTATACAGAGTATATGATAGCATGAATCGCAGGCTTGCATTATCTCTGATTTCCGTATTTGCGATTTCTCTTTTGGCACCGCTTGCTAGTGCTACTGGAATGCAGAGCTGCCAACTGAATGGTGGCACCTGTGACACATGGGATAAAGCCGATGATGGTACAGAAAATCAGCAGGATTGGATTGTAGGTGTATACGAATTCGACTTAGTTGACACATCTACCATTCAGATGGAGATGTCATGGGCACTTAGAGAATACAACCGTTCTGTTTTGGGAAGTATCCCCGGTGTGGATGCGGCACTTGCTGCTGAGGGGATGAGTGCGGAAGATGGTGCGCCTGCAGACCTAATCAGGAATTACTTTGACACCCCAACAGGAGCAGGTACTCAAACGGTTAAGGATAAACTAATTCTTGAGGTAAATGACACTATTGAAGAACTGCTATCCAGTGGTTTTGGCTCTGTTGATTCAATCGAATCTGATTATGTTGGTTCGATTACGAACTCTGGAATTACAACACAGTGCACAGATGACCCTGACATGGACACAGCAAGCGAGGCTGGCCTTGCAAACAACGTATTTGACCCACCGATATGCTTCTCAGTAACCGCAAGTGTTTCCCTCTCAACCTCAACATTCAATCTTGGTGCAGTTGACCCACTAACCCTTGACAGAGTATATCGCGGAATGCTAGTCATGGGTTCTGACATCACTTCATCATTCGATTTGTTTAGTGAACCGGGTCACAATTCAGTATTCGTGATCAACCCACCTGACTTTGCCACTGTTAAGTCGGTTGACCCAACTGGAATTCAGGTGGTTAAGTCAGGACCACCATCGTATATGGCAGCCCAATGGGATATCGATAATTTGGAAGCTCCAATTGGGGGGGAAAGAATTTCCCGCGAAGTCAGTGTAGAAATCGGTTATAGAAATTCTACTCAAACAAGCAGCGTAGCAATTGCACCAGATGATACAGGAATTACCCTGAGAGTTACACTTGACTTATCAAATGAAGATGCAGCATATGTCGATATTGTTGCAGGAATAAATCACATCGATGCATCAACGATGAGCGAGTGGGGTATTTCACTCGTCGATGTGACTGAAAACGCACAAATCCCTTGGGTAACTTCTGATGGAATTAGATTGGCATATCAGAATGACTTGGTACAATTGGATGATTTCACAAGTAACTTCCCAATGGATTTGGTTTCCGATGCAATTGAGGGTGCGGTTTCAACAGTTGGTGACATTACACTAAGCGAGCCTTCTTGGGTATCAAATTCTAATTTAATTGGGATTTCAGGTTCTCCTGGAGGATTGAATTACACCCACCCATCATGCCCTGAAATCTTACCTCCCGGTACTCAAGCTTACTATTGTATTGAAGGCCCTAAAGCAATGGATGGAACCCATCCAATTTACCTTCGCTCAACTTCCTCTACCTTTGAGTTAAGATTGCTTGACCTATTGAAAGAAGAGGTCGGAGACTCCACCGGAATCCTGGATGCAATTGATGAAAGTGACTTCGAAAGATTGCTTGATTCAGGTCTAGAAATACAGGCAGAGTTTGGTCAGGATTTGCTACAAGACATGATTCCGGAAGATCTTCCGCCAACAGAATTGACTCTTGAATTGATTTTACCTCCCTGGTTAGCGTCAGCCACAGATGATGGTTCTATTACATTGATAGAAAGGTCGGATGGTCCCGACGACTTGGGAATAACTATTGCTAGCCCTACTGCCTACCAGCCAAACCATGCGATTCTAGACTCGAACGACGAAGTGATATGCTCGGCAGATGAAGCTGATTGGTCTTGTATCGATTTGGAGATAGAGTTGGATGTTAGTGACCTAAACTTCAACGAATGGGGGCCAAGTATAGATTTGACAGCGTCCTTCTCTGCGACAGTTGATGTTTACAGGATCAAAATACCGGATGAGGTTCTTGATGAGTTAAAATCCGACAATAACTCTGTCAGCCTTGAGGTTATTCCATCCGACTTAATCCGGCTTGGATTTGACATAGCTGGAAGATTAGCAGACCCGCCTTCAGATAAGATTGATGTTGGTGGAGATGAGGAGATAGATTTCCAATACACTGCAGAAGGATTTGAAGAAATGGTGGGTAAAATTGGTCAAGAATTGACTGCAAACATCCACAAATCTGCTGACGAGTGGAGTGCTGAAGAAAAGGATGTGGAAATTGACTTGTCAGGGATTCAAATCATTACTTCACTCGAGAACTTGGGTGGAATCGGCACTACAATGGGCGATGAAACCCCAATCAGGATGTCAATCGAAATACCACAATTCACGTTCGAGGCAGGAGTAACAAATGGCTGGAATGGAATTCTCGATGGCGAACCTACGTTCGGTGTTGTTACTGCTCTTCAGTCACCGATAATTCAAGCAGCAAGGACCTTTGAGAACGTGTTCACAAATTTAGGAGTACAATTCCTTTCAATGGGCGGTTCAGGTATAATGCTGGACAACAACGGCGAGCCAGTTAACTTAGAATTCCAATCCACTGATATTGAATTGAATGAAGAAACAGAATCAGAGTTGCGTGGCGATATTACCTTCACACTACCTGACGGAATTATATTGCAAGATTTCCAAACTGCTAACGGCTGGGAAAAGGTCGACGAGGTCGATGGTAGGCAACAAATCACCCTTTCCTTGGAGTCATTGGTTGCTGGCGAAGAGATTTCTTTCAGAGTCAAGATCTCATATTGGTATATCTTTACCCAGATATGGATTTATCCAACCATAATTTTGTCGCTCATCGTTTGGAGGGTACGTGCAAGACGAAAGAAGAAGAAACGCAAGCGAGAACTCGAAGAAGCTGCGGAAACAAAGGTAATCGCAGCAGGTTCAGGAAAAGGTGGTTTGTCAGACAGTGACTTCGCTGCATTGAGCGCTGGTTATGACCCGACTGCTGGTTATGACCCCTCAGCGCCAAGCAGCGGTGATTTCGACTTGTATAATGATGACAAGACGTACTCGATGTATGACGATGAGCCTTGGAATTAGTGCAGCGAGTCGAATATTCTCTGCGCCAGTGATGGACCGATTCCAGGAACGGTTTTCAGGTCAGCAACCGATGCGTGCTTGATTCCTTGCCTTCCACCAAAGTGTCTAATCAGCGATTGCAACTTCTTTGCACCTAGTCCGCTGACTCCTTCTAGTGGGTCAGACAGCCTATTTCTAGAACGGCTTTTGCGGTGGAATTTGTTGACGAATCTGTGAGCTTCATCTCTTGCATGGACCAAGACTCTACCACGCCTGTCAAGGATGATGTCATCATGCCCTTCCCGGTGGATAGTTTCCTCTCTTTTGGCTAGGCTTGCGAGTTGCATTCGGTCTCTTACGCCGTGTTTTTCCAGCAGTTTTGCAATTATTGCAAGGTGGGTCTCTCCTCCGTCTATGAGGAGCAAATCAGGCCAATCATCGACTCTTTTTATCCACCTTTCAACGACCTCTCTCATCATTCGCAAATCGTCGAGAGCGTCTCCCTTTACTGTGTAGGTTCTGTATTCTTTCTTGGAAGGTCGCCCGTTCCTCAAGCACACACTCGCACCGACCCTAGAATCACCTAGTAATTGTGCCATATCAAAACACACAATGTGGTCAAGGGAATTCATTGACAGAAGCGATGCTGCTTCGTCAGCTGCCCTTTGCTCAAGAGATCCAGATGCCTTGTTAGCCAATCTATCGACTTGCATCTTTGCATTCTGTTTTGCTAAATTTGTGAGAGTCACAAAATCTCCACGCATCGGAACTCTGACGTCAACAATGGCTCCTCTTCTTTCATTGAGCCATTCTTGAAGTGTTGTTGAGATTGGAATTGGTGTAAGTAGAATCTTTGGTGGTCGCCTGTTAGTGTAGTGTTCAACAATGAAAGTGGAAATTGAATCTCCCTCATCGCCTCTGTGAATTAGAGGCCAGGATTCTTGTCCTTTGATAACTCCATCATCGGCATGTATTACTACAATTGCTGCTAAATCACCCTTGATTCCTATACCAATTGCATCGCATTCTCTGTAGACTTTAGAGAGGATTACTTGCTGACTTGTAACCGTTCTAACCGCTTTTATCATATCTCTAATTGAGGCTGCAATTTCGTATTCTTGGGCGTTTGAGCGCTCATCCATTTCTTGCGCCAATTCCTCGATTAACTCACTCGCATCACCGTTCAAGATGCGTCTTACATTCTTGACTCTTTGAGCATAATCACCCGCTTCAATACAAGGTCCTGCACACAGACCAATGTGCATTGCAAGACAACCTTGCGGTAGCAACTCCTTGCAGTCCCTTATTCCAAAATGTCGACGAAGTAATTGGACAACTTGTTTAGCAGCAGCCGCATTGGGGAACGGACCCCATTTCCACGATTTCTTTGGAGGATGTCTTGTGTACAAAATCCGAGGGAATTCTTCCTTGGTCAATGCAAGGAATGGGTAAGATTTGTCATCCTTTAGCATCGAGTTATACCTTGGACGATGTTGTCTAATCAGTTGCCTTTCGAGTATGAGTGCTTCTTGTGGGGAATTGGTGACTATACACTCGATATCATCAGAATTTCTAACTAATTCTGGTATCATTGCGCGGTCTGGATTCGACGAAAAATAAGAGCGAATTCTTTGAGATAAGACCGTAGCTTTCCCAACGTAGAGAACTCTCTCATCAGCATTTCGAAAGAGATAGACGCCGGGCTTTGCCGGCAAATCAACCTTGTCGAGAGTAACCGGCATGTTTGCTTTGTAGGGACATTGCATCAAGAATACATCGCAATCATGGGAGGGCAAGAAACATCATTGATGAGCACTAGCAACAACTCATGGTGACCGGGCCAGAGTCTAGAATTCTAGCCCGTTTGCATACATTTTCTTCAACTCTCGAATCTGCATGGGATGTTCCAAGAGACATTTGTCTTCCCGGATTGTCAGAATACCTTGGGGTAGTGAGATCTGCATTGCATGGTCCTCTAAGTGAACTGGTCAAGAAGGGCATGGTGATGGAAAGAAAAGCACACGTAATCGGTGGTGGTAGCCGCAAAAGAAAGGTTTACCACATCACAGACATAGGTAGAATGGAATGTCAAGGGGTTGACTTACAACCCAAGAAATCCATCGGAGAACTCCTAGGAAAGCCTCCGAACCAATCAAATTTACATGGTAGGGCTGAATTGATCGACCAATTAAAATCCAAGAAAAAAACCATACTCACTGGATTACCGGGAATTGGCAAGACCTCAATTCTGCGTGCAATTGCCGACGTACTGGTAAAGGAAGGAATGACGGTTAGGTTCGCTACAATGGAGTCATTCAAAGATATCACAGATATATTCGAAGATTGGGGATATCAATTCTCAAGTGAAAACGCAGTGCTAAGCTCTTCTAAAAAGGAGGTACTAATTCTTGATGAGTTACAAGAAGTCAGCCAAAGGCACCTAGCAAGATTGGAAGAATTTGCTACTAAATCTACCCATTTGGTCATGGCAAGTAGGGCCCCGTTACCGATAAGTGATGGGTTTGAGATAATTGAAATTCCACCATTAGAAATCCAAGATGCAGTCAAATTGCTTCCAGAACACCTAGAGAATAGGGAAACCGTTGCAAAACGCCTCGGAGGGCATCCACTAGCCTTACAGATGCATGATGAGGACTCGGCTTTACCAGAATCCGGTTCTGATTTACAGGAATGGGTAAAGGATGTTGTTCTATCGAAATTGAAAGATGAGATCAAGGCATTGGACGAACTTTCTATTCTTCCTGTACCTGTTCCACCAACATATCTTCAGCATGAGCAGCACTTGTTGGAACTTGATGACTACGCACTTTTGCGTTGGTTTGCATCAGGCGTAGAATTGCATCATCTTGTTAGAAATGTACGCTCTACAATGTTGACAAAAGACGATTATGCAAGCGCAGCAAATTACTGGTCGCAATTGGATGGGGATCTTGCTCGTTTAGTCGAGATGCATCATGTTCTGAACTCTGAGGGGGATATTGAATCCCTTCTA
>JAYYDR010000103.1:0-28950 GCA_036160735.1 Thermoplasmatota archaeon | reverse complement strand
ATGGCGACCAGACCAAAGCCGGGTGTTCAAGAGAGAATTTTGCTACATCTCTCTGATTTTTCCGACTTTATGAATTCAGTCGAAGTACCATTTGCTCTATCACAAATGGGTATTGCAAATGCTGTTGCAATTGCTCGCTCTAACGTTCCCAGAGCAATTGCTGGATTGAAGGACCAAGGACTTCTAATCGAGAGACAGGCCCACGTTCAAGGAGTTAGCAGAAAACGGAAGGCCTACTTTTTGACAGAATCTGGGATGAAGTTGGCTGATGAGACATGGAAGAACCTTAGAGAATTCCAACTCAGGGCAATCTTGCCCGGTGGAAACACAATAGCATCTACACTTGGAGAAATTCAAGATAAGTTACCGTTTACCATGAGGCCTGTCGACGTCATAAGATATCTAGATGACAACGGTGTCTTGGATGTTCGGTCACTTTCAGCTGACCTAGTAGAAAGAGATCTCTCGAAGCATGTCGAGAAACAACTTGTCACGAGCCTCGGTGATCTGCCTAGATTGAGGCATTTTTACGGTCGGTCAACAGAATTAGAAAACATGGTCAATCTTCTCGAGGCTAGATCAACGACTTTGATGGTTCCTGGGATAGCGGGTATCGGAAAAACTTCTATGGCAGCAAAAGTGATTGAATCTTTTATGCATCGAAGGAACTTGATGTATCATAGATGTCAAGATTGGGAGGGAAGTCGAGCATTCCTGGAGAGCATTGCTGATTGGTTATCGAACATTGGAGATTCAATGTTAGCCGATTACATCTCTGCTACTCCGGTTCCAAAGTCTGCTGATGCAGCAAGAATAATCGTTGATTCCCTTGCTAATTCACCCGCTCTAATCGTTATCGATGATTATCACAAAGTAAGTGACAAGACCTTACACCAAACAATTCAGGCACTATCCAGAGGTCTTGTCGAGTGTGAAGGTGACGTTGGACTGGTAATCTTTTCTCGCTCCTTCAAGGAGGTCGTCCCACTCAAAGACGCTGATGGTAGGATTGTTTCACTGGTTCTCCCCTTAGAAGGCTTGGACCAAGAATCAACTAGGTCCCTCCTCTCCGCCTTTGATGACTTGGACCAAGAAAAATTACTGTACATACACTCGTTAAGCCGTGGTCATCCTCTTGTTTTGGAATTGATAAACCGTGGAGCATCAGCAGGTGCTTTCCACGAATCACTAGAGAATTATGTTAATATCGAGATTTTCTCTAAACTCTCTGGTGAGCAAAAGCGCTTACTTGGAGCTCTATCCGTATTCCGTGAACCTATCGAATTAGAGGCCCTTACGGAACAAGGTCTGAATACTGACGAACTGGATTCTCTAGTCGAATCCGGTCTAGCCCGCAATGCTGATTCAGGCACTTATGATGTTCACGACCTAATCAGAGAATTCCTTTTACAAAGTCTGGACAAACAGTCTAAAGAAGATCTTCACAACAAAGCAGTCGCCTGGTATAATAAACAAACCAAATCAAGTCAAATTGCTCTTGAGTTAATCTACCACCTGATTTCTTCTTCAAGGCACGAAGATGCTACAAAATTGGTAGTAGAGCAAGGTAGAGATTTGATTAAAGAAGGACACATTGAGCTTCTTGGTTTACTGGAATCTATCGATACAAAATCAGTAGGTGCAGAAAGCGCTTGCAAAGTTGATAGACTCAGGGGAGAAGTATTAGCTCTTCTCGGTCGCTTCGACGAAGCGGAAGAAGCATTCAACCAAGCAAAACCACCAGCTGAGGCAGCAGGTTTAGACGACGTTATCGCAGACATTGTCTCGAATTTAGCAGATATTGCTCTGAAGCGCGGGGATTCTGAAGGAAGCCTTGGAATGCACAGAAAGGCTCTGGAACTATTCATTTCCATGAGCGATGCGATAGGTGCTGCTCGATCCTACAACAATATGGGATATATCCTTCGAAGAAATGGAGACAAAGCAAAGGCACTCGAGGCCTATGGTGAAGTAGAGAGTATTCTATCTGGGAATGATTCTCCAGAATTGATTCCTGCTCAGATTGTATTGGCAAGAGCGTTACTTGATTTGGGGGAAAGTGATAGAGCAAGAGACCACGCTCTTTCTTCCTATGAGAGGTCTGAATCTAGTGATGATGCAATATTACATGCCAGAGCAAGAGCTGTACTCGGAAGATATTACGCAAAGACTGGTGATTCAGATTTGGCTTTACATCACTATACAGATGCACTATCAACAATGGGAGAAGCAGGAGACCCGCTTGCCTTGGTAGAAGTATCAATTTTGTTGGGCGAGGTTCTACAAGACAGCGGTAGAATCGAAGAAGCGTTGGAAAGGTATCGAGAAGCACTAGTTATCTCTGAAGCAAACGACTTGAGAATGCAAATCGGTGAACTATTAGCAAGATTAGGCGGAGTTGCCCCCGATAGACAACGAAGGATGGAATACCTCCAAAGAGCACTCTCGGTCTTCAGAGAATTAGGTGCTCAGACTAGAATGCGAGAAGTACAGATGATGGTACATACAGCTGTGATGGGCAGATAATCAGAAATCTGGTCTAGTTGTTGACAGATAGGTCACGCCTTCGTGGTATACGACCCAAATCTCTGCGGTTCCTGAAAGATTGATTCTCCCATCATATGTGCCATATCCTGTTCCGGATATCGAAACCTCTCTATCCAACTCATTTTCACTATGGTCAAGTGACAGCCCTCTGTCATCTAGGGTGAGAACAAATTCTGTTTCATCGGCTTCGGTTAATCTCCATGTCACAACTTCTGCGTAACTCACGCTGGAGTCTTGTCTGCTTGCCGTGTCGGCCCTTTCGACCGCAGCAGCAATATCTGCCATGTTTACATCAACAGCGGTTGTATTCCAGTTTTCCCTTGTTGAGGTTTCAAGGCCAAACGCCCAGACGCTAAACATTGAGAGGAACAATACTCCGAGCATGAATGTGAAAATGTAGCCAAGTTCAGTACTTGCCCCTGACTCGTCCTCGACCAATCTACTCGTCATGACCCCGCCTCCGAAATTTCAACATTCAGGCTGCTTATTTGCAGATTGAACTGTATTGGTTGACCTGCTGTATGCCATACTGCTTCGCTAGGTCCAACTGTAGGAACAGGTACCCAGCCAACATAGTCAGTGAGTAAGTCAATCCTACCAGGGTTAACTATCCAGTCTTCGGAAGTCTCCAGGCTCGTGCTTGCCCAAGAAGCAACTGCATCTCCATACGGCCCTACCCATCCTCTTCTCACATCATAGGCTGTGGTTGAGGCTAAACTTTCTCTCATGGATAATTCAATGTCAAGATCCATTATACCGCTACCAGTGACTGATGTTTTGGTAGGATGCATTGAAGGTATTGTTGCGCTAAACCTTGGTCCCGGGCCTTGTCTATCTGTTGGTCCAACTAGTATAGTCGGGTCTAATTCTGGGTGATTTGTAACAACCGCACCAGCAGACCATGCAACTTCCAATCCAGTAATCGAGGTATCAAATTCGTAAGTTAGTCTCGAGATATGGAATGCCCACGCAGTAGCTAGGTTAGCGTGGGTGGCATCTCCCTCTGTCCCGATCAACGTAATCTCGATACTTGCCGGGTGATCTCCGTCTCTCCAAGCAGTAATGATTTGCCCTTCTGGTATACCATTCATTGATTTCCACGGCAGAGTTGTTGAAATCCATCCCGATGCAGTCTGGTCTATTGCAATACAACGCATGGCTCCATCATCCTCTAATGCAAGGACTCCTGAATCTCCGTCTTTTGCTAACTTTGATTGATAGTCATCAAACTCGGAGGAATAGTTGATTGTCGTCTGTGAATTATCTTCAATGAATTCTAGACCAGTGATTTGGCCTGTGTCAATAGCTGGCAAGAATGTCATTCCTTTGTCATTTAGTTTCCACTGGACAAGAACATTTTCGCTACTTTCTAACATTGCAGCGCTGTCGATGTTTGAAGGAGGCCACTCAACTTCGATAGTTTGGTTGGCAGGTACTGATATACCGCCATTTTTCCATGTAATCGTTGCAGCATTTTGACTAGGATTAGAGAATGATAAATTTCCAGACTGAGAAGGTGCTATGAAGTGTTTAGAGAGATAATTACCCTCTTCTCCTAGCAGAGATGTTTTTCCGGAATCGCCATGGTAGATTATCAGATGCGCATCTACGTCAGTAACTATCTCAACTAAACTAATATCTGAAAGATTGAATGTCTTTGTCCATGAATTCGCTATCCTAACCGCATTGGTTTGGGGCACAGCTTCTTGTCCAGAATCGGTAAGAGTATGCCATTGAACGAGGATGTCATCGTCTGCGAAGACTTCGATGGTAGTTTCTCCCGATGGTAGAGGAATTGCCCAATGTTGTCCCTTACCAGTGGCGGGATTTGCCTTGGAAGGTGGAATTAGTGCAACTCCAGAATCCCCTTTTATTTCTAAGCCAACTAAATCATGACTTGCTTTGATTTGGTTGTTTGAATCCAAACTCATGACTTCTCCTATCGAAAGGGAGTGCTCTATCCCAGCGTGTTCAATTTGTACTGGGCCAAGCGGTATTGTCAAACCGTGTTTAGGCGTTACTAGTACTGTATCGGTTTGATTATTCGGTGTAAAAATGAATGGCCTATCCGGACCTAATCTCATGTCTTCATAGCATATTGCTTGTACGTTGCTTTCAGCATGCCTCACGTCGATATCTCTATCCAAGTCTAAAGCCCCTTGGATTCTGAAAGTATCGCCTTCATACCAAGATGCAGAATACCACATCCCTCCTCTGAATCTATCCCATCTGAGTTCCCCATCAACCGGGATAAGTTCAACTTGACTTGAATCGCCGGGTAATCCGGATTCAGAAAGTAATCTGACCTCGTGCGCCATTATTTCCATTTGAGCCTGCATGTCATTTCTCTTTAGAGAGCCCTCTAATTCTTGTATAACTGGCATCAATGAGAGTAACATTATTCCAATAATTGAGATTACTCCGCCAAAGAGTAAAACCGTGGCTACAGCAGCGCTTACTGCTTCCTCGTCTCTGCGGAGGTTATTGCGAATCATCTGCTAACCTCCACCAATTGTAATTCGATTTCAAGATCGATAACAGACTTGCCGTGGTCTATTGTCAGACCATCGATTCCGCTTGCCCTTAACCACGGACTGATACCTCTATGCTGGTCTAGAGTGTTAGACGCTCTGTGGAGGTTGTAGTCGGTTAACCACCCTTCAGTCATCTGTGGGGCGACAGTTGGTCCTAATGACGAATCAAAAGTAAATCTGAAATTCCATGCGTCACCACTAAAGAGAGTAATTGGACCTTCTGAACGGATATCAAAGACTGCGTTTCTGCCGTCTGGAATAGCTCCTGCAGTATCTACGTCTCTCAGAGACAAACTAGCCCTCATCGTGCCGTCAAATAATTCTTCTATATTCATGTCAGGCGCCGAAGTTATACTCCAGGTTTCATCAGAGAATTTGTCGTAACGGGCATCGTTCAGTAGTCCAATCGAATGTTCACCAGTCTGGACTTTGGTCTTTACCATTAGTCCTGAAATTGGTATCTTTGCATGCTTATGAATCTCGTTTTCCCCGTCAAATACGGTTACAATAAATATGTCTGCAACATTCAAATTATGGGTTATGAATACCTTTTCGTAAGTTTCATTGAATGATATTTCGACTTCCCCACCTTCAGTCCAAATCATTGCACGGTCGGCTGTTTCATTTTCCGAGATTATACTGAATGTAGTTTGATTGACGTACTCGACAGTTACAATTTCTCCTGCAGTCAAATCTGCTGACACAGTCCACACTTCTGCACTAATGATAGGAGAAATAGAGCTCATGGTTAGGGGAATTGTGGTTCTAAGTCCGGTGTCAGAACTTGCTCCTGCAACAACATCAATCCGCCCGTCTAGTCTTTCAGCAATCCCATTTGCGTTTGACCATGCGGTATTATCTTGAAAATCATTTACGTATGGGGTAAGGAATACAAACACTCCACCCATCATTGTGATTACCATCGCAAGTAGCATCACAACACCGATGACTTCGCTGACTGCGAGGTCACTATCGGACTTGCGTTGTGACCTCATTGTGCAGGAGAGAGTGAACCACCCTCTTAGGGTTTCACCAAAAACAAGCCCTTACAGGGCTTATCCTCGCAGTGTTAATCCTCGCCGAGCAACTCTCTCGCTTTCAGTTTGCCCGATATGGTGTGAGAATTCTGGTCCATCTTGTAGAGAAATCTGAATGTCGCCTTCGAACATTTCGTCGATGTGGTATAGGACTGTGGATTCAGCAATGTGGGGGGCGTTGTTCTTTTCTGACAAGTGAGTTAGAACAAGAGAACGAGTATTTTTGTCAACAACATGGGAGAGAAATTGTCCTGTTTGGTCGTTGGAAAGGTGGCCTCCCCTTCCAGCAATGCGGTCTTTTAGTCGTCTAGGATAAGGACCATTCCACAACTTGTTGTGGTCGTAGTTCGCTTCTATTGAGATATGTTGGCATCCTGCAACATGAGTTACCAACTCATCAGTCCAAGAGCCTAAATCTGTGATTACAGCTCCTCTCTCGCCTCTATGGCTTGCAATGAATGCAACATTGTCTGCACCGCTGTGAGGTACTGGTACAGGTAATAGTGCCAAGTCGTCTGCGAAATTCAGTGCTTCTAGACTCTCAAAAAGCTGGACACCTTTCAAGTCGAGATTGAGTGCAGTCGCTGTCCTGTCATTGCAAAAGATGGGTATGTTCCATCTCCTTTGAGCGATTGATGCGCCACCTCCGTGATCGCCATGATGGTGGGTGAGAACTATCGCATCAATTTCTGTTGGCTTTATCTCCATTCTCGCAAGTCTAGTTTCGAGTTGTTTGCCAGAAAAACCTTGGTCAATCAGTACTTTTGCATCACCACTCTCTACTAGAGTCGCATTACCGCGACTACCAGTTCCAAGGTGAGTGAATGTTAGAGACATCTCGAACTAAGGGACGGCAACGCGTTGGGCCCTTGAACTCACCCCTTGAATTTCTTATTTTGTGGTGATTTGATTAGTCGTTTTAGATTACCAAAGGTAATCTGAGTCTGAACATTGCTCCATCACTCTATTAAGGCTGATTCAGTAGTAAGATACTGTATGGGTGCTGCCGCGCCCGTAGGTGATGACAATGCGACGCTCTCAATCAACGCTTCTCATGACTGTTCTCGTGGTACTAGGTTTGTTCTTCGTTTCCCAATTACCCGCTATCTCCAACGTGGGTACAACCAATCCAAATTTGACGGAAGGTGAAAGGCCTCCAGCTACAGATTCTGATGGTGACAACATTCCAGATGTGCATGAGAATTTGTTTAGTGAGTGGATAAATTTCTCTTCCCCTGATGATAGGGCTGTAGCGATGAAAGGTTTGGATAAAGACGATGCTTCCGATGCTTACATTGACATCGACCTTGATGGCCTAAATGCTACTGAGGAGTATTGTTGGCCATACCCAGCAGAATGTGTTGATCCAGGATTTACTAGAGGTCTTACAGGAGTAATCAACGAGTCTGGGGAACGTTGGTATCTAGACCCTAGGGTTGCAGACACCGATGGAGACGGAATGCCAGATGGCTATGAAGTACACATGTGTGAAAAACTCGGCGGATTTGACAATGAGGAACAGAGATACGTCTGTGAAATGTTTGACCCATTGAACGCTAGTGATGCTGATTTAGATCCTGATGACGATGGATTCGATGTAAATCGTGATGGATTCATGAGTGTGAATGAGTTACTTACTTCTCCGGAGGAATACCTCTATGGTGCGCCTACAAATTGGACAAATGAACTGGATGGGCTTAGATGTCATGCTCCAAATCCAGAGTCATCGGTATTGAGTGAGTGGCCATTTATTACAGAAAACAGCAACTCTACCAAACTAACTAACATTCTTGACGCTTGTGCTAGAAACGGAACTGATGGAGTCATCGATGAGTATGTTTGGCTGGGTACTAACCCAATTGAAGATGATAGTGACAGATTCAACTATGACGGTGTTAAGCACCGTCGTTTATTCCCATCCAGCGGAGATGGTATCACAGATGGTTGGGAAATCCACTTTGGCCTTGACCCTCTGAACCGCTCTAACGCATTGATTGATCTAGATAATGACGGTTGGGATGCCAATAGAGATGGAATTATCAGTCTTGATTTACAACGCTCAAAAGAAGCATTAGCCCTCGGTGAACAATTATCGACGCTAGAAGAATACTTCGTGCATCTAGATGATGGAAACATGGTGAAATCAGGAATGAGGTCGGCAGATCTCAGTGCGACAGAGGGAACTTACACAGAATACATCCTATCCCAAGAAGCGGATGAAGACGAAATCTCTGTTATGCACCACGACATAAGAGGATTCCATGATGATGGTGAAAGGTTGTGGGTTGGTACTAAATTAGGAATCTCAATTATTGACTTCGAAAACGATGTCTCAACAGATTACGAACTGCCTCAAGGGCATGATCTGCATGACATGATTATCTTAGAGAATCATGTAGTTATGGTAACTGAAGCCGGAGTTTGGATTGCGGAATACAATTTGGATGAAATCGAGCCAATCAGCCAATGGGAATTCTACCCCGGACGATACACAGCCGGTGCGAAGTTGATTGCAGACGGCGGGGATGATTATGTCATAGCGTTGGGGTATTCTGGATTTGGCTCTGTTTTCCAAATTAACGAGATTTCTGTGTCCCAACTTAGTGTAGGAACCGGTATCACAAATGCATTGAACACAGGAAATGCTACAGCTACATCTATTGTACATGTAGATGCGACAGGTGGTTCACTGACTCTGTTCGTTGGAACAGATGTAGGATTGATGACCGTTGAAACAACCACTGCTAGAGATGCAGCAACACCTAATTGGAGATTCTACTTCTCCCCAGAACCTACTTTAATTGCAACAGATATTGATGAACTCCGAACTATAGGGGCCGAAGTTGACAAGAACCCAGCACACGTAAACGCTCTACTCGGTGACGGTCCAGACGGTGGTCAGGATCAAGTCGTTTGGATAGGAACTCCCTCGGGTCTACACCGATATGACCTTCTTTCCGGACTAATCACGTTTGGTGGCGACTTAGAACACCAAGGTGTAGATGGAGAAACGGTCGACTTTGCAAACGATATATCCGCGATTTACTCTACAGGAAACGAGCTCATAGTCGGCTCAGGTTGGGGTATGTGGTCAATAAATGGCGGATATGCTGCCGTTTATGGAATGACAAACCAAGAGTGGATTCCGGGTCATATTTCAGCAGCAATAGTACATCAAGTTGAAGGGGTTGACAAGATTTTTGTTGGCATTGGACCAGGAAAATTCTCGAATCTAGAACTGATGGATCCAATGGCAAATGACTCAGATGCGGATGGAATGTTGGATGGTTGGGAAGTCAGGTATGGTCTAGATCCAACAGACCCTTGGGATGCACTTCTTGACGCTGATGCAGATGGTGTCAATCTCGATAGCGATCCAATAAATGAAAGATTGTGGAGGAATTTGGATGAGTTCAGATATACTGCCACAACTGCAAATGGATACAATGCAACAGACCCCCGAGTTGTTGATACAGATGGCGACGGAGTTGGTGACGGAGCGGAATACTTCGGTATATTCCATGAAGTAACTCCTCTAAATTGTCACTACACCAACCAGTATGATTTCGAGCACGTGTGTGATGATGCTGCAGGTCTTGCTGCAAACAACACATATCTCCAATCTCTAGGAATTGATTCAGGTACCGACGCAACCAATCCTGATTCTGATGGTGATGGAATGCCGGATGGCTGGGAATTAGAGCACAGGAGATGGATTGGTTCCTCATTCACCGGTTCAAATAATTGGACGATGGATCCAAGCGACCCTAACGATGCGGAATGGGACGCAGACGGGGATGGGTTGACGAATCTTTGTGAATACCAGTGGTCGCTAGTCAAGGATGCAGGACTAATTGGAGACCTACTAGAAAGCCACTTCGAAACAGAAGCGGCAGTTGGGCTTTGGGTAGAGCCAGACCCCAACAACAGAGATTCTGACGGCGATGGCTTGCCAGATGGTTGGGAGGCGCGAGGTGCTTGTACCTGGGATGTTTCTAGAGTCGGAATAAATCCACTAAATGGAAGTGATGCATTTGAAAATCCTGACGGAGATGGATATGATATCAATCACAATGGTGTCATAGAAGAAAACGAGGCGTTTGTTAATTGGCTGGAATACAACATTCGTGATGATTTGTTTGATGGAAACATGACACTAGACGGCGAAGAACTTCCTAACAATTTCTCCACAGACTTGTTCAGGAATATCTCAGATTGGGGCGCACCGGAGGATAACTTTGGAGATGGTAGTCTTACAGGCGATCCTACAGACGCAGACAGTGATTCTGATGGAATGCCAGATGGTTGGGAAATTTGGTACGCTCGATGGGAATTATTAGACTCTGAATGGAGCCTAGACCCACTCAACTCAGAAGACCGCTGGGATGATTCAGATGATGACGGAATGAGTAATTGGGAAGAGTACAACAGCATCTCTCCAGAACTTTCAGAAACCAATGCAAATCGAACGAGTCCCCAATGGTATGTAACGACAATTGGAGCCGGATATACAATTCAACAGTGGGCTGGAATAACAAATACTGAATCATTTGGTTCATTTGTTGGACAAGACATAATCAATATCTCTGGCTGGACTACAGACCCAACTAACCCTGATACAGATGGTGATGGGTTCCTTGATGGCTTGGAATTAATGTTCACAGCATGGAATGATACCGCTCAGACATGGACTCTAAATCCTCTAGTTCCAGGAGACGGTTCGTTCGATGCAGATGACGACGCTCTCACAGATGCTCAAGAGTTTTCTCTTGTTACAACCAATCCTGAGAATGGAGAAAACCACCCAATCGATGCACCATTATTGCATATTGATGGCGACTTGAATGACCCGACACAAAAGGCACAAAGAGTGTATACAATCATCCTCGATAAAGGGCAGCGAGGGAAGAGGCATTTGGACCAGTTTACCGAGTGGCAATCGACAGGTGTTGCCAATAATTTCATTTCAACTTTGATGGGGATAACTGACCCTACAATCGCTGACACAGACGACGATGGAATGATTGATGGATACGAATATTGGTTCACAAGTTGGGACTTGGAAAACAATCGCTGGTCGATGAACCCATTGATTGATTCAGACCAATGGTTGGACAGCGATATGGATTCAGTAGATTGCGATAGAGATGGCAATATTTCTCTTGAGGAACAATTTACCAATAAGCGTGAATATGAATCTCGAGTTTACGGTAAGTTCTCACAGCGACTTACAACCGGATCCGGATTGATTGGATTTGGTGATGATACCATCGATGCCTATGTTGAGGAGGGTTACACAGAGGCAGAAGCAAGGCGAGCAATCTTCAACACTTTTAGCGGGAAAGACTCAATTTCTGCTGCAAGGATGATGATGATTAATTCTGCAGATTCAAACACCTTTAACAGAACCTTGTTCGGTATTTCGGACCCAACTAATTCTGACTCAGACCAGGATGGTATCGATGACGGTTGGGAGTTCTGTTACGCTGTTTACGGTTTGCCAGACCCCACAACACAAAATCACTGGTCTACAAATCCAGTTAATCCATTTGACGTAAACTATGACCCCGACAGTGACGGCTGGTATGGACGAACTTCATTCGATACTCCAGCTCCACAAGGTAACTGGGAAAATAGAGAATTTACACCATCTGGGGAAGTGATACAAAGTGGAATAGGAGACTTACCGTTTACCAACTTGATGGAGTATCTAAACGGTACAAGGCCTGACACAAATGATTCGGATAGTGATGCGGTCACATTCAACACTTTGCTCAGTTCTGGTCAGGTAGTTTCCCATGACCGTGATTGGAATCTATCAGATGGCAGAGAGGTCTTCAAGTATGGTACGAATCCAATGGATAACGATACTGATGGTGATATGTTACCAGATTGGTATGAATACGAAAAGGGCTGGAATGAATCGAACGACAATTTCTCATCCAGATTGAAGGTTGAGGTTCAGTGGATAGACCCTGGTACAGGTGGGGCTTGTACCTCTTCAACAGTTTCATGCAGACCTTTGTCGCAGGATGCTGGAACACTATCCCGTCCAGAGTTGGGTTGGACTTGGGCTACCTTTGACCCAAGGGACCCGCTAGACGCTAATGAGGACCCGGACCAAGATGGAAATTGGGACTGTTCTGGTGCGTCTTGTGAATATACTGCTTACACCAATTTCATGGAATTCTTTGCGGTGGCAAATCCAAATCTAGATTCTCCAGACTCTGTTAGACTGTCCGGAGAAACATGGAATGGGTCACCGATTACTGAGTGGTGGCATTTCAGAGCTTTCACACTAGGATTGGGTGAAACAACAGAAGATCAGACAAATTATCTTGGTATGAATAAGAAAAATATAGATGACTTAAGTTATGCATTAATCATCGATGATATGGATTCAGATTTCCTAGTTTTAGACACAGGAAATGATGTTTTGTTGTGTTCTGGAGATGTCACAGATACTTGGGATTTGTATTATACTGGAAGCACAAATCGCGCTCCTGCTGTTGACCTTGGAGAGCACGAGTTCGGTTGGTATTTGTTGGACCTTGATGATGACCACATTGCAGAAGGCAGCGATCCTCTCAATTGGGACACAGATGGCGATTGGCTGGTAGATTGGTTCGAAGTAAAAGACGACGAAGAAGATGGAATTCGTGGTGATTCATCACCAATACGATACGATAGTCGAAACACATCATGATTACAGAATTCCCCCCTAAAGGGGGGATTTCTGATTGTGACCATTCGCCGGTTAATTCAAGTCCTATGGATATCACCAAGGCACGGGTCGTTGGTTCATGTCGCAGAGATTTTCAACTCGTGCCGCGCTGTCAATGATGGTATTCATTCTCGTACTTACGCCAATGAGTCCTTTTTCAGAGATGTTTATCACTGAAGCGGAAGCAAATACTTCATCTCGTCACATTTACACATTTTCTGACGGTAGTGTTGAAAATATTGCTCTGTACCAAGGTGGTGCAGACAAGACAACTGTCGTTGCAATGCCGAAGGGGGCTGAAGTACTAGATGTGCAGGTCACCTTATCTGGTGCTTCATCAACAGGTTGGTCCCAAGTATCAACTGATACATACGAAGAATGGATGGATGGTGTTTCTAGTCAAAGTGACGCACGAAGTGGAGACCTAACACTTGGATTTGATGACGGTGATTTTGAGTTTTCACCCCATGGTATGAGTGAAGAAAATTTACCCGGTTCAGATGCTTGGCTTGACAATGGTAGCTTCGCAGTGCGGCAACCTCACACTTCGAACTCTACCGAATCGAGGTTTAGCAACCAAGTCAAAATGACCAGCTCAAACCTGATGGCGCAGGGTCAAGGAGCAATCCTTGAAAACCATGATTGGTTGTTCATGTCAACATTTACTGGTACTCAATTTGACAAGGTAGTAACAAGGATGTACCCCAACAACGTAACAAGGGATATCGTCGTTGACTTGCAACAGGAAGCTGGTTGTACTTTACCACAGGATCCAAGTTCGACTTATTACAAAGCATACGGTTTCAAAGATTGGACAATCAATGATGAAGAAATGCTGTATGGAATTTTTACAACATACAAGTACATGTACGGTAATTCAAACCCAACTCAACACAGCAGAGTCTTGGCAATCGATGTTTCAGATGATTGGATTTGGCGCTGTGTTGATTCCTACGACATTTCACCGCAATATGGCGAGTACAGCGCGATTTCATACGATAGAGAAAGTGACAAAATTTGGGTTGCCCATGGACAACAAAGGAGAATTGTATCATACGACTTTGGAGATAATGGACAATTTACTCGGGGAGAGGAACAGTATTCATTCACTTCAAGTTCATCTTCCAACACCGAGTGTGGCAAGACCTCCAGTAACGTGCATGGTCTTGTTGTCCATTCTGGCTTTTTCTACATGCGATGCATGAAAGGTAGCTACTACCAAGACACAGACCAACTGAGTGCTTGGGCAATTTCGGGCAGTTCTTCTTCACTAGTGCCACAAACCGGTACCCAAGATATTTCTGCGAAAGGTCTAGGTCTCTTTTACAACGGTGAAAGAATCATTACAGTCGATACCGGATATTCGACATGGGGCTCAAAAACTCTCTATTACCGTGAATTTGGAATGGGTATCTCTTACCCTACAACACCTGCTCCTGGTACAACGACCTGGATTGGAGAGACAATTGAGACTGAAGACGAAGTTCTTGCTGTTAATTTCAGGAACCATTGGTCTGCGCCATCGCAAGGCGACAGAGTCGACTACTGGGTAAGTGCAGATAACGGCACTCACTGGGAGGCAGTTGAGAAAAACCAAACCATTCACTTTACACACCCCGGAAATCAGTTAGTTTGGAAAATGCAACTCATAGGTTCATCTGCTGTTTCTTGGTGGGTATCTCTTGAATATGCTACTTCATACCAAACATCAGGGGACTGGACGAGCCAAAAGGTGTCAACAGGCACTAATGTCGGGAAGGTCAGAGCAGTATGGACTGCAGATGAACCCTCAAGTTCGAGTATTAGCGTAATGGTTTCCAATGATAACGGTTCAACATGGGAGTCTGCAATAAACAATCAGGAAGTTTCCTTTTCAACCTCTGGCGCTGGAAATGAACTGCTATATTCCATCATTTTGGCAACTACCGACAATACAATCACTCCTTCCGTAGATTCCTTCATCTTGTGGTATGAAGAAGGGTATCCTGACGCTCCTCAGTTAGATGTTGGAGACGATGGTGACTGGGACTGGAAGTCAATACTGTTCTTGAACGAGAGTTCTGTTGTTGCATCTGATGATTCACCAGTTGGAACAGTAGTATCAGAAACTCCAAGCCTTGTAGATGCATTTAACGACCACATTCCTGCGAATGGGGTTGGCACAGTCGAAATACCGATAGCAGTCAAAGCAAACACTCCGGGCAGAGTCAAACTTACAGATCTTGACATCAAATACAGACTCAATACTAGAGTAATGGATGCAAGCCTCGAAGGAGGCTTGATTGCTCCTGATGGTGTATACAGAAATTTAGTTGTTAGATTAGCGCATGGAGACTTGGTTGATCGAGTCACTGAGGCCACAATTGGTCTGAATAATTCATATGGCGATAACCCGGCATTTAGATGGCTACGTGGTGATTCATGTTCGGTTGAGAGTGATGGGGGAGGTATCGTCGATTTCGATATTGGAAATTGTACCTCAACAATGGACAGCGAGGGAGTAGTATCGGTTAAAATGCCACTTCGAGTTAATTGGACATGGGATGACGAAAGGAAGATGGAGGCAATAGTTTCCTTGAGCGATGACCTAGGTCCACAAGTTAGTAGTTGGACAACAGACACACTCGCTTTGAACATAGAGAACGATATCCAACTTGATGGTATGAGAGTCTGGGAAGAAACGGGAAGGGAGTTGTATTCTGGAGATTGGGTTCGAGGAGGACTAAATCTCTCAATTACTGGAGGAATCAACTTTGAAAACTCAGCATTCTCACCAAGAGCAGGTGAATTTACACTCAGAGTTATTGGTCAAAACGTAACTTACGATGGTGACCCAATCGGAGAACCTATCGTACTTCACATGGAAGGTAACCCTGGATTTGGCCAATATAACATGACATTTACCTCTCCTATCGAATCAACCCCAGGTGGCATGGTTCTATACGTGGAAGTTGTTGATCTCGAAAACGGCTCAACCTACGTCAATCCAGGGTACAATACTGTCAAGTTGATATTTGATGGTAATTCTCCACTAGTCCTGTTTGCAAGTCCAGAAATCTCCTCTGAGATGCACAAAGGGCCTCCTTCACCAGGTGGTCAAGCGATTGAAATTATTATTCAAGATTCTGTAGACCCACCACAAACTGTGGACCTGCACTACTGGATTGGATGCGAAGCTGGAGTTCACGAGAGGTGTGATGACTCGAATTTCAATGGACTGCCTGAACCAATCGAATATAGATCTAAGACACTGACAACGCCTGAGATATTGACAGGTGGGCTGAATGTATTCAACGGATTAATCGATGATTCAATGCTTGTACATGGAGACAAGGTTGCGTTTTATGTCACGGGTAAAGATGGTCAAGACAACGTCATAGCAATGGGCGGTTCTCCAGTCTGTGACATAGAACCAGGAGGATTCTGTGGTGACAGACCTGGAGAAGTCAAACCCGATTGGGATAACTCTCTGTCATGGTACACAATACGTGAGGAGTTCGAACCGATTATGGATGTAGATAACTCAACCATAACAGGGCACGATGATATGGCTCCATTACATCCTGGAATTCCATACACTGCAACCTTCATGGTTTCAGATATCAACGGATGGTGGGACGTAGAATTCGTGCATTTGGCTTTAGCCGGAGATTTTGATGATGACGAAACCTCAATTTTTGCTTACATTTCACAAAACTCAGAGGGAATGCCACAGATGCATCTCGAGAGTGGAGGTACGGGATTAGCAGTTTCCAATCTATATTCTTCCATTATTTTGGACCCTGAGAGCCAATCTAGAATGATTGTATCGATTAAATTCCAACTTACTTGGAATTTCCCTGAGGTTTGGGACACAAACGGTAATGAGCACTTTATTCCGAAAGTCTGGATTGAAGATAAATCGTGTGGAATTGACACAGACCTTCCTTGTAACATACACAAAGCAGGTCTGGGCAATGATTTGTGGAGCTTGGATAATGACTTACGCTTTGATACCCAGCCGGGTCACATTCTTGCAATTGAATTGCGAGATGGGACTAACCATTACAATCCTGAATTTGATGAGACACTAATCGGTGCTGGACAAGCTCTTCGCTTCAGTGGTAGAGTAATATTCTCAGAGGATGAGACTCCTGCTCCAGCAGGGTCTTTCACAATCTCTCTTGGAGATTTTGAAAATGAATGGACAACTACTAGCAGGGAAGGAGGATACTTCAGTATTGACATGCTTGTACCAGATGTCAGAAGTGGTCACCTCGACCTACGTGCTAAACTGACAGATTTGCCCGGACTTGCTGAAGATGAATCTGAATTCAAACCAAGGCTAAGGTTGGCAGTCGACAGTGAGAGACCAACAATTCACGCAGTAACATTGGGTGGAATAGAACCTAATCAAGAAATCCCGATTTCCCTTGCAAACAACCTGCAAGTCATGCTTGAAACACGAGATGACCAAGGATTCTCTCTAGATGATCCTGCAGTATTACATTACCTTGTTAGGGCAGGTGAGGCGGAAATCAGCAGAGGGTCATCTCCTTTACCAGATACTACGCCATTCGAGGACCAATTCTTCTGGACTGGATATCTTGACTTGACAGATGGAGGTGCTACCATGCTCCTTCCATCGTACACAATCGATATTTGGGTTACAGGTTCGGATGAGTCAGGAAATCCATACGACAGTGAAGGAAATACTGTCTCTGATCCATTGGCATCTTGGCCATTGGCTTTGACAGGCCCTGAAGTTAGTCTCAGGGCGGCGGATACTACATGGGAATGGTCCAACCCAACTCCAAATCCAGATGAAGCAGTATCACTCACTATCGAAGCTAGAAACACTGGAGCATCAGGAACTGTTACATTTGTACTACAGAGACTTGTTTCGGGTGATGACTGGGCAACTATCTCCTCCTCGTCAATTGAAATTTCAAGTGGTAAAAAGGCCCAAGTTAGGCTAGACGCTACCGCAGACGGAGCAGTAGATGACACTCTAGAGCACAGGATACTACTTCTGGACTCAGGAGTAGAGAAAGAAAGAATCTCAATCTCACCACTACTCGTAAAAGAAGAAGTTGAGAGAGATGGAACTGCACTTGCGAATCAGGTTGCAGATTCACAGTTATCAGTAATCATGTATCTGATTGCATTGATTTCAATGTCATTTGCTGTTTGGACAATGGTACAGATGCGCAGAATTCGCCGTGGTGAGGAAGTAGACGAATCTGACCAGACTGCTGAGGTCATTGAGACAATGGACACAAAGATGGTTCCTGAAATCCAGCAGCCTGCCCCTGTAATTCCTGTTCAGAACGCCACGCTACCGCAACAAGGTGCGATCGGTGCTACACCTCCCTTGCCTCCAACTGGCTTACCAGAAGGATGGACTATGGAACAATGGAACCATTATGGTCACCAATATCTACAAAATAGCAAGTGAACATTTGAGGTATTCTGATGAGTGGCACAGATTCAATGGTCACATTGCAAGAGAGGTTGGTGAACCTAATCAACCAACTAAACATGCCAATCCTGGAAACAAGTTTGGTAATCTCAAGGTGGACAAATCGTTTGTTAACACAGCTAAAAGAGCACACGAATGAACTGCCTCGCAATTTGTCAGAACCTTGGCCACTTGACTCTGAACCAGTGGAGAGTAGCGCTAGTTTTGACTTAGAAAAGGCACTTTCATTGGTGGATAGAGATAGAATGGATATTCTTGATACTCTGATTAGGGTAACTTTGGAAGAAGAACAAATGTTGGTAAGTGACGCATTAGGGGTAATGCGTTCGTGGGAACACCTTGCAAGGAACCAATTATCCCAAGCAGCAGGTCCAGGACAATTGTTTAGCCCAACAGAAATTCCAGATGATTTTTAGGTGATTAAATGCGAGTAGTCTTTGTTATCTTTGTATTAATTTCAAGCAGCCTCGTAGGTTGTTTCGGAACAGAAGAGTTGTTTGAAGAAAAGCGTGGAATCCCCGGTGGACTAGCATTGGCTTGCCTTCAAGATGATCGATTTGAGGGGATGAAAATCCATTTCCTGTTTGAAAACGGATATGACCCAGTGGCGATGGAACTGCTCAAGACAAGATTGAACCAAGTATGTGACAAACCGAACGGAATTCAAATCGTTGCTCGAGAGGTCGATTTCAATGAAGACAACTCATGGAGCGCAAACGACGTGCGCGATGCTAGATGGAAACATGGCGATGACGCCATGGGCTCTGATACCCTCAACTGGTATTTCCTATTCCCTAAGGGGACATACAATGATGATTCGGTTTTGGGTGTTGCAGTTGATGCATCCACCGTGGCGGTATTCAAGGATTCAATTGAAGATTCTGAAAACTTCTTGGGACGTCCATCCGCAGATGAAATAGAAAGAGCAGTCACTGTTCATGAGGCAGGTCACTTGCTTGGTTTGGTCAATTTGGTATACACTTCCCCAATCGACCACGAAGACCCCGATCATCCAGGTCACTCAAGCAATGATGACTCTGTGATGTATTGGGCTATTGAAAGCAGTAGTATTGGAAATATCTTCTCGGGAAGCATTCCAGATGAGTTCGATGATGATGACAAATCTGACCTCGCGGGTATGGCTAGTGGTGAACTAAAGTGCAGTGATCAACTTTGGTCATGACTGTTTGCGACGTTGACGCTAGCATCTCTCCAGGCATCAAATACTGACCAAACGTAAAGCAGTACCCAAAGAACTAGTGTAAATGCTAGCGGGATTTGAAGCAAGAACCAATCAAATCCTCTTCGATGTTTTCGATTGAAATGTTGGCCTAGGAACAAAAATGGAACTAGAGATAATGCTACTGCAAAGACCGGCCTAAATGCTCCCCATATTCCAACTCCAGCAGTAATCTCATTCCAAATTGTCTTTCCTAATGCAATCGAATCGACGTCTTTTTCCTCTACCGGGACGACTACTTCTAGAGCCATATCATCGTCCTGCATCGTATCGTCCAAAGTGGTGTCACTTGTCAATGTGGCGACGCAAATACTCATTGCATTGCTATTACTGAGGTGACACATGGCGAAGCCGATTCTAGTTACCGGTTTCGAAGCATTCGGAGAACATGAACTAAACATCTCTGAGGCCGTTGCTAAATCTCTTGATGGTATGGAAGTACGTGGGCATAAAATACGCTCACTAGTCCTTTCAGTCGATTTTGAAGGAAGCAATAGGGTTGCTGACATGCTGGATGAGGAGGAATATGCTGCGATTCTTCACATTGGCTTGGCTGCTAATTCTGCACATCCTCGAATTGAAATCAAGGCTAGAGACATACTGGATTTTAGAATCCCTGATAATTCAGGAAGACAGGTTAGTAATTCGAAAATAAGTGGGCAAGGGGACTTATTTTCAACAATTAACCACCATGATTGGGACATATCTTCGATGATTGATTCACCTGTGATAAGTCAGGATGCTGGTGAATATATTTGCAATGAGACTCTTTACAGGACTTTGCTGAAAATTTCAGATGGAACGCCTTGTTTTTTCCTTCACCTGCCATTAACGCAAAGTGATGCAAAAGGCCTTGCTCTACAGTGCTTAGATCGAATGATAAGGCCGCCATGTCTCGATGTTGGTGCTGGAGCAATTATTCAGGATGGTAAGTTCTTGGCGGCTAGAAGGGCCCAATCAGAGAAGCATGCAGGTTGGTGGGAGTTTCCCGGCGGCAAATTTGAGGATGGTGAAAATGCCTCAATGTGTTTGATTAGAGAAATCAAAGAGGAGTTAGAACTTGATGTTACTACAGGTGAAATGATTGGAAAATGGATTTTTGACCACGGTGATGTTGTTGTGCGGCTTCATGTGATGGAGTGTTTCATATCTGGCGGGGAAATGAAATTACACGTACACGACAAGACACAATGGTGCGATGGTCCTGATGAGGTAGATTGGCTTGGACCAGACAGGGATATTGCCGAAGCCATCAGTGCCAGGTTGAAGCATCACCATCGCTTAGCATAGAAAACTCATCACCAATTCTTCTGGGTATGTTTTCACGGCCGCTATGCCAAGTAGCAGCTTCAAGCCAATCACCCAAATTGTCTCCTTCGATTTCTATAGTAATCAGGCCTCCTAGAGGGTTTTCTCCGGGAAGTGGAAAAGCGACTTTCCCAGCCATTGCAGCCTGCCTCGAAATGTGAAATACGGTTCCATTCTCGTCTAGGTTTGCAGACATGTAGTCCAGGGCTGTATCAAGAATATACTGATTGTGAATAACCTCCAGAAACGTTTGCATGCTAACATTATCCGATGCCAATATGTCATCTTGTTCGCTAGGGAATTTGGGGTTTTCAGGTAGACCGCACGTGAAATCAGGAAACAATTTCAATATGGCATCGTAAACTAAACCCGGGTCATCTGCACCTAGTAGCCTAGATGACACTACAACTCTGTAGCCTTCGTCGATAGCGGTTAGTTTCAGCCTCGGCATGTGACCTCCCAGAACTACTTACTCAATGAATTTATGATGCTAACATTGACAACTAGATGTCAAACAGGAATGTCCATGCAGGTTCGGGTATGCGCTGTTATACCTGTTCTAAATGAAGAGAAGTTCATCAAGCGATGTATCGATAGTCTCCTGGCACAAACTTTCCCAGTCGATATATTGGTGCTCGATGGTGGTTCAACAGATTCAACACTTGATATTCTTGATAGTTATGGCGATTCTATACGTGTAATAGATAATCCCGGAAAGCGTGTTCCCAATGCAAGGAATCTAGCGTTACAACACTTAGGTGAAAACATTACACATTGTCTTGAGATAATTGGTCATTCATGGATAGATAATGACCATGTCGAAAAGAGGGTGAATGACCTAATTGACTTAGAGTCAAGCTTGGGCATAAAGGTTGGAGCGATTGGATGTTTAACAGAATCTGCAGATTCTGATGATCACGTTTCTTCATGGATTGAAGGTGCTCTTAGGTCTCCAATCGGTTCTGGTGGCGGCCAATTCCAAAGATTTGAAGGACGTAATCAAACAAAGGTACCAGCATTCTGTTTGCACAATGTCGAAGCGCTGAAATCTGTAGATGGATGGGATGAGAGATTCATTACTAGTCAAGATAGTGATTTATCGATGAGGCTGATTTCAGCGGGATGGCAACTATGGCGGTCGGATGTTTCCTGTGTTTACATGCACAAACGTACCTCTCTCAAAAATTGGTGGAAAATGAGCCACAGGTATGGTTTCTGGCGAACAAAGGTTGTACTAAAACACCCAAAAAGGATGGACCCAAGAGAATTGTTACCACTCTTTGGCCTCGTGCTAATATTCGTTCTACCTGAGTGGTGGTATGCTCCTGTTGCTTATACAATCGCACTGGTAGTTTCAGGAATAGTATACTCTAAGTCTCGCCTTTCATGCTTTGTAGGAATACCAATTTGTTTGGTAATGCTCCATACTGCATTTACAGTTGGTATGTTTGATGGTTTGATCAGAAGCGGTAAGGCACCAACAGACCGTACATGATACACAAACTTTCATTGATGAAACGGGTAAGGAGAGATTAGATGGCGAGACAGGTTACTTCCTTAGTGATGTTATTCACACCTGTTGTTGTACTAAACGCATTGAGGTTTATCGTAGACCCGCTCGGGGACATGATGGCAGTATCTACGAACCTAGATATTGGGTTACACATAGGAGCGTTTGGAGTAGGATATCTTCTATTCAGAAAGACTAGAGTTGTTAGAGACCATGAATGGCAGAGGAGTCGTGCTGTCAAATCTGTGGGAGGCCACTTCAAAGCAGAAGAAAGTGGTGTTTGGGAAAAAGACGTAGTCATGGATACCAACCTTTCGATGGAGGCAGAGGCTAATCTCAAAGGTAAGGTTGGTTCAGCAGTAGGTTCCTATTCTACTAACTCAGAGACAGAAGTCAACACCGAGGTTCAAGTTGAAATGCTGGTTGACGCTGAACATGTTAGGCGGGCTCAAGCACGTGTCTCCGGGGATGAACAGTTTGGAGAGAGTGGAGTAAATTCTACTGTCGGTTCAGTCAGAAAACCATCGCCTATGGATTCATTCTTGGATTGGATTGCATCACTGAGAGGTAGAGATCGAAAAGCCGAAAGAGATGCAACAAAGCGAGCTAAGTTACAGGCAAGGAGTGATCAATCACCTGTGATAGCCCAACGTCCTATTGCTCCAATTCAACCAATCGAGTCGGAGGAGAAGAAGCCGGTGCCAATGGAAATGATTTCTATGACAGAATATGGTGCGGAGTCTGTAACAATCGATGAAGAAACGAATGAAGTTAGTGCCCCCATTCAAAGAGGAGTCTCAATAGAGGAGATGGCTTTTGGTGCTTCTCCAACTAAACTAAACGACCCAAACTCTGGGTTTGCTCCAAAACCAACATGCAGAGTCTGCAATGCTCCAAACTCTGTAGGCGAGCGATTTTGCATGAATTGTGGAAGTGAGTTGTAGCGTTGGACTGAAGAACCCCTGCCCTACCAGATATATTGTACGAGGTGATATCATGTCAGAGAAGCGGGACTATTACGAGATTCTCGGAGTCACCAAGGATGCAGACGATAAGGAACTAAAAAAGGCATTTAGGTCACTAGCTAGGAAGTATCATCCTGACAAGAACGACGCTCCCGATGCTGATGAAAAATTCAAAGAAATTCAAGAGGCTTACGCTGTTCTTTCAGATTCCGAAAAGCGTAGTAATTACGACCGGTTTGGCCATAATTCACCAGGTGGCTCTCCGTTTGGTCCCGGGGGCTTCCAAGGATTCAATATCAATCTTGATGACATATTAGGTGGAGATTTCTTTTCCAATATTTTCGGAAGTGGCCGCAGGAGGTCAGCACAAAGCCAAGGCAACGATATTTTGGTACGGCACGAGATTTCATTGGAATCAGTCCTCGAAGGTGGCAAGGACGAGATAGAAATCGATCTTCCGACAATCTGCTCGGATTGTGAGGGTACAGGTGCAAAGGACGGCGTCACAACTCAGTGTTCCGAATGTAGTGGCGCAGGACAGGTTAGGATTCGTCAACAGATTGGACCATTCGTCCAAGATTCAGTGCGTAGTTGTCCAAATTGTAATGGTTCAGGTCGTACATTCAAAGATAGATGTAAGCCTTGTTCAGGTGGTGGGACACAAAGTGAATCTCAGGTTCTACGCTTCAATATTCCACCAGGCGCTCAGGATGGAACTCGCTTACGAATGCGTGGAAAAGGACAACCTGCTCCCTTTGGACGTGGGATTCCCGGTGATCTATTCATCGAACTGATTGTTGAGGAACATCCTTGGTTTGAAAGGAATGGAATGGATTTGATAATGTCGCTACCTCTTGGATTCAGCGACCTCGCCTTAGGTACGACCGTGAAACTTCCACATATCGATGCCAAGGATCTGCTAATCAAAGTCCCAGCGGGAACAAATTCAGGAGATACGATTACAATTAACTCGAGAGGAGTGCCGTCTAGCCGCGGTATAGGAAGAGGAGATGTTGTTGTATTGTGCAAACTCCACATGCCGAAAAAATTCGACAAAGCAACAAGAAAATCTCTCGATCAGCTACGAACTAACTTATCCGGTACAAAAGACTTAGTTGACAGAATAATGGACGATGCATCTGAGAGAAGAGCATAGTCATTCTTCGGATTCTGCTGAGTTTCGATATATCGTATTTGCAGGTTTAGCTGCGATTGGTTCACCATTAACCATTCCAGATAGATATACGTCTAGCGACTTTGCATTGCCAGATAAATCGACACGAATGAATACACGAGCATTGGTGTAAATGGTATCCAAGAAAACCTCATTTGCTCTTGAAAGTAATTTTGGCTCAACACTGCTAACAGTCCAGTCTGTGCCCCCATTTGCCTCGAATTTTAGAGCAGCAACACTCCACTCGTAATCTTGAGGTGTAAGTCCGATTAAAATTGGCCATGAACCCGAATCTGATATCCTTTCATCTAGCGTCCAAATCGCCATATCAATGCCATTGGTGTAATGTCTAGTCTCAGGCTCCCCCCAGACTTCTAATGCTTCTTCCCATTCTAGAGAGGATACAGATTTCAGTGCTCTAGAAAGGTCTGTAGGAGAGAATTCTCCTTCATCCAATTTATTGCTTAACCACTGCAATCTGTTTTTCTTTCTTGCAAATTCTTCGGCGAATTTTTTGTTATTGTTTACATTGATGTAGAAAATTATGAATGGTAAAATCAGAAGTAAACCAATCAGCCAATAGAACACGTCTGCTGCTTCTTTTACAGCATCTGATGCTGGGAACCATGGTTCTTCTCCCTCTTCGAGAACTGCTGTGTTAATGCGTATTGTCCAATCCAATGATTCTGCATTTTCATCGAGTGCAGAACTACCATTTTGATGTTGAATTTTAACGAAATGAGTACCCAATCCTACATCGAGGGTGATTCTAATCTTGTCCATTGAATATGTTGCTGATACTTCGTCCAAAATATCCCAGGTGTTTTGGTCCATGTTTAATATCAAAACTTGCAGTTCGTAAACATCTCCTTCAACAATCACGTCTACTAGGTGTACTGACTCATTCCAACCTGTTGTCTCCACTCTTAATACGTCTTGATAATCATCCATGAAGAGTGTTAGTTCCCCATCGAATGGAGTGCCATCCATCGGGATTAGGGGGTATGATGAGTTGTCACTTGTTGCTGATAGAGGCTTAAAGCCAGGTGCATCTACTTCCCACCCTGCATCAAAGTGTGTTTTGTGAATAAGGCTAACCTTCCATTGACAATTACAGTCATACCAAAGTTCGACTCCAAGAGTATTGTCCACCCCTGCAATTCTACTGCCTTCTTCCGCAATGCTCCAATTGGAAAATAATGTTTCAGTAAATGCGTATCGGTATTTGATTGCTAAATTTTCACCATTGGTTATGTCTTCAGATGAAGTGACGGAAATTGATTCGTCATTTCCTAATGTGTATTGGTAAGTTACACTTCCTATGCCAGTATAATTTCCTAAATTTGGTATCATGATTTGTGTTCCAGTTGTGAAAATACTTACACTTGCCATCCATAGTGTTCCTTGATGTGGGCTTGACACGGTAAAGAGAATTCTCCCCTCCTCAGTAATTGGGACCAACATTTGATTTGTTTCCCCAATCGATGTGTTCAACGCAATAGACAACTCGTCATCCAATTTGACTTCGTTTGCCCCGTTTTGGAAATGAACATCTATGTCTAATGCAGAAGACGCTGCGTTTAATGCTAGAGATACCAATTGTCCATTTGATACATTGACTGCGAATATGTCATTATTACCATCGCTTACATTGCCAGATACTAGGTGTCTGCTACACGAATCATCAACATATTCTGCTTGACTACAGATGTTTGTGTTTAGAGCCTCGAAGGACTCTGTGGGGGAAGGCCTTTGGTTTGGTAAGTCTCCATTAACAGGAATTACGAATTGACATTTGGTTTCTTCTTCAAATGAAACAGTGTGGTTACCTTTTTGGATTGTTGCGGTGAAATCACTGCCGTTTTCGATTAAACTACCGTCTTCGGTTGTGATATTTGCCCAAGAGTTATCACAATCAAACCAAACTTCACCATCGCTTGCATTGTACACATAGGATTGGCCAGCAGCCACTACCGGCATGACTAGAATCATGCAGGCCAGCCACCATGTGACTCTTCCCATGATTGGGGCTGTAACCTCATCACCCTTCAAATCATTCAAGAATAGCATACTAGTGGAAAGTCATGATGGCGGCTTTGGGTAGGACAGTCTTAGCTCGCCAAAGAATGGCAAGATTATGGGCTTTGGGAGACAGGTCCAGTCCTCAATCCAAAACTCCAGGTCTTGTTGTTTCGGACGACGATTTCAATGTCGATTATGCACCATTTAGTGTTTCTAGCGACGGTGGGATTCCAAGAACAATACAACTTGAATCAAGGGCTCCATTTGCTCCTTGGGAGTCCAAGGATAACGGTCCGACACTTTCAGCGTCAATTGGTCATGTATTGCCACCATCATTGGATGAGGCTGATGCAGGTGAGGTAGCATCCAAGGGTGAGATTATCTCGATATCTTGGCAATCTCTGAATCATGATGAAGAGTTGCTCGATTCACAACTCAAACCACACGTGGTGATTCTAAGCGACGCATTACAACTCGCCAATAGACCGGGACAACTTGTCAAAGCCATACATGTAATCAAAAATCGATTTCCCGGTTCACTATTGTGGACTCCGGGAATCGGCGGTCCAGATAACTGCGCAGTGCTCGCTTGGTTTGGAGTAGATTTGTTTGATACTACTAGGGTAAAGCAAGCAGAATCACATGGTGCTGTTATTACATGGAATGGTCCAAGACTTGCACATGAAAATGAATCGTCAAATTCTCATTGGGAAAGTGCGATTGCAGATGTACGCTCTGCCATTGCCGATAATCGACTTAGGGAACTTGCCCAATCTCAATCCTTGAATAGCCCAAGGTTAGTTGAACATTTGAGGAATCACGACAAAATTATCGCAGAATCAGAAGGAGTTCTGTCACAAGTAGTTAGCAAAGGCACTGCCCTCAGAATTCACAGTGTTGAATCACACAATGAACCTTTGATTTTGGATTGGGTAGATTTCATTACAAATCGGTACAAGAAACCTGATGGGCTAGACGATGTCCTAATTCTACTTCCATGCTCTGCAAGAAAACCGTACTCGTCATCAAGAAGTCATAAGGCGTTCAGGCGAGCCATAAACCATTCCGCAGCCCACGAAGTTATGGTTACGTCTCCTCTTGGCCTAGTTCCAAGAGATTTGGAAGAAGTATGGCCCGCCGGTCATTATGACATTCCAGTGACCGGAGATTGGACACTTGACGAAATGAAACGGGTCACAGATATGCTAGATTCATTAATTGAAAGGAACAATTACAGGGTGATTATCAATCATTCCGGGTTTGATTATGAATCATCGCTACCTGTAATCGATACCAGAAAAGGAAATTCAGCAACCAGTCATGCAGCCTTAGAAAATCTAAGCGTTGCTGTTTCAGAACAAATTCAGGTAAAAAAGCGAAGTGGAGAACAGATCAATATTGCAAATTTCCGCTCTGTAGCAAGATTCCACCATCTAAACGACGACTGGCTAGATGGCATCCAAGTCAGAGGAAGGTTCCCCCGGTGGAAAATTCTCAAAGATGGAGAACAAATTGCGATGTGGGCACCTGAAAGGGGCAGTTTCTCAATCGCTAAAGCCTGCGTGTCGCTAATCGATTCAACAGACTCGCTGAAAAGAATTCATTTGAAAGCGGAAATCAAATGGAAGGGCGATGTGAATTTGGTCAACCTCGAATCATATGACAAATCAATTAGAACGGGTGAGGATTTGCTGGTAATGCAAGGCTCGCAGTGCGTTGGTTTAGCGAGGGCTTCAGCCCCTGCTTGGGAATGGTCATCCACACCAGGAAGGCTAGCAAAAATGCACCAAAGGCTATGAAATTTGGATTTTGTCCATGCGTAGCGGTTAAGAATGGGAGATAGGTCGGCGGAATGCTCGGAGGCTTGAATATGGCACGTATGTACGCTAAAAGGAAAGGTAAGTCCGGTTCCACAAAGCCACACAATGAATCTCTACCAGAGTGGTCAAACACTGATGCTAAGGCAGTCACAGAACTAGTTGTAGAACTAGGCAAGGCTGGTCATTCTTCCGCCTCAATCGGTACTATTCTCAGAGACCAACACGCAGTACCAGACGCAAGAAAGGTCCTCGGAAAGAGAATCTCCGCAGTAATGGCAGAGAACGGAATCGGAGGTTCTTATCCTGAAGACATGATGAACCTCATGCGCAAGGCTGTCGGAATAATTGACCACCTTGGTTCCGGTAATCACAAGGATATTCACAACAAGAGATCACTAGAACTTACAGAGGCAAAGATTCGACGCCTAGCAAAGTACTACATCAACGAAGGTCGCCTCTCAGCAGACTGGAAATACAAGAGAGATGAACTTCGTCTGATGGTCGAGTGATGTATACTCACTTTGATAACCATCGGCTGTTTCAATCAGTTTGGTGAGTTGATGAAAAACCTACTACAATGTGCGGTTTTTGTCACTCTAGAAAACCAA
>JAYYDR010000102.1:0-5620 GCA_036160735.1 Thermoplasmatota archaeon | reverse complement strand
TAAGTTAGGTCAGTAATTGATGCGCTACCAGCGAAATCAACTGCACCTTGACCTTGAATTGATTGAGTGTAGTTTACTGTAGGAGGATATCCTGTCATATTGTTCATACCGGAAATGTTTGCAGCTGCGAAGTAAGAATCGTACTGATTGTACCAATTCATACCAATCACAGTCGAAGCATTTGAGGCATCCAATGTTTCACCATCGGTATATGCAACGTAGCCACCAGCCATTGTGTTTGAGACCCATTCAGCGGTTACTTTACCAGCACTGAATGAGGTCATTTCGTTGTTAATTGCACCAGCAGCAAATCCGGCCTTGGTTAGATCCATGATTCCACTGATTGCTGTTCCAGTTGCTCCAACAACCTGTGGTTGGAATGGAATGTTTAGTTGTGTAATTTCAGTGTTACAGTCATTTTCTGTGTCTTCAGCACAAGTAAATACCTTCGACTCAGTGTATGTTAGGGTACCTGCTTCCTCGTCAAAATCAACAATTTCACGAGTGTAAGTAATGTCGTAATTGAATGGACCAAGTTTCTCGTAAACTGCTTCCTCTCCAGCCATTACTTCATCAGCGTTTGTAAGGTTCCATGCGTAGTATGTTCTTTCTGATGTAGATGTTGCCCAGTCTTCTTCAGCTTCAGTACAGTCTGCATTTGCACATGCAGATTCGTAAGGATAAGTTTCGAACTCTTCCTCGACTGCTGAATCTACCATGCTTGTCGCAATTGGTGATAGTAGTACCAAATTCAACAATATCATGACTGCTCCGGCTATTAATTTCTGATTACCCATAGGTGTTCCCCAAGTAACTTGGGTATACCTTTACTACTTAATGTAAAGGCCGGATTATCACTCCAAAACGGCCAATTTCTTTCCAAGAAACAAATGTCGGAAGGTGGTGGACGCTGTGGGATTTGAACCCACGGCCGCTTGGTTGCAAACCAAGCGCTCTTCCAGCTGAGCTAAGCGCCCCTCAATCCCAGCGGGTAGGCTTCTCCCTTTTGAGGATTCACACGCGGTCAACTGTAGCATCACGGTCTGGCCCTAGCCCAACAGAAGAGATTGGAACCCCCAAAATCGATTCTAATTTTTTGATGTAATTTTGGGCAGCTGCAGGCAATCCTGAGAATCCGGTTCCTTCTGAATTACACTTTCTTGCAATTCCTAACCATTCTTCGAGAGAATGCGATGGGAATCCTGGGACTGTGACGTAGACTGGCTCGCAGTTTTCTAGAGCAATAGCGCTTGCAGGCATTTCATTGACTTCTGTATCTCCCATTTTGTATCCAACACAGATGTTGATCTCATCCAATCCGCCAAGGACGTCCAATTTTGTTAACGCAATTTCAGTGAATCCGTTGACTCTTGTGGAATGTCTCATCACAACCGCATCAAACCAGCCACACCTGCGTCTTCTGCCGGTTGTGGTTCCAAATTCGTGTCCCACACTAGTAAGGTGCTCTCCAACATCATCATAGAGTTCAGTGGGCATGTGGCCATTTCCTACACGTGTGATGTAAGCCTTGGTGATACCGATAACATTGTCTACGTGACCAGGGTGAATTCCGGCTCCGTGTGTTGCATTTCCTCTCGATGTTACGGAGGACGTTACGAATGGGAACGTTCCCTGGTCGATGTCGAGGAGGCAGCCCTGTGCACCTTCGAGTATGATTCTCTCACCCATCTTTAGAGCATTGTCTAGAAGGATTCCCGTATCTGTGATGGCGTCACCAAATCTCTCCTTAATCCAAGTAATCTGTTCCTCCAATTCGGTTGCGGTGACTCTCTGTCTACATCCTGCGTTTTCAAGCGCCTTGTTTTGACGCTCTGCCATCTCATTGAAATCACAATATGGCAGGTCAGCGAAACGTAGTCCAATACGGTTGATTTTGTCTGCGTAGGTAGGGCCAATTCCACGGCCAGTGGTTCCAATTTTCTTGTCGAGGCCGTCGATGTAAGTGTGGTATGGAAGTATGATGTGGGCACGGTTTGAGATGAAGAGTCTCTTACCAGATGGGTCTGTTCCTCCGCCTTCGACCCAATCATTCAATTCTTTATCTAAGACCCATGGGTCGATTACCATTCCATCTCCAAGAATCAATCCACATTCTTCACGTGTAATTCCGGATGGTAGTAAATGGAATTTTAGCACTCTGTCGCCAAGAACCACAGTATGTCCTGCGTTATTTCCTCCTTGGAATCTAGCTACCCAGGTGGCGCTTTCTGCTAATCTGTCGACTAGTTTCCCTTTACCTTCGTCTCCCCACTGGGCTCCGAGTACAACTGTGGCTGGCATGCTGCTCAAGTTCCCGGCATGCCATATAGTGCATGAACTATGCGCCTGTAAAATCTGACGATAAAATGAGAACTGAACTATTCCGATGTATGATTTGAGAGTTTTGTGGCACGAAAATTGGGATGTAGTTTTACACAAAATCCATGTGTTTAAATAGGTCAGGTGCGCATAACTATTGTTGGCTTAGGAATGTACAAAGATATTGTGTAGTTGGTCGGATAATCAATGGGTCTGCCAACACTATCTTTATATCCTAGTGCCCTCACTAAACAACTCGGAGTTGAGAAGTATGGCGTATGACGACGAAGCATGGACAGAAGCACGAACAAAGAACAATGCACAGAGAGACAATGTTGCCCGCAAGGGATTGGGCTCAATCAGGCCACAGCGAAGAGTTGTTGACGGTCATACCAAGCCTTGCGTAGAATGTGGAGTTCTAGACTGGTCTGTAGATAACAGCAGAGGCGAGATTTCTTGCGGTGGTTGTGGATTAGTTGTAGAAGAAAATGTCATTGATCCGGGGATTGATTGGACCAATCACGACAACACTACAGACCGCTCTAGAATTGGTGCTCCTGCGACTCATACTCTTGCAGATAAAGGACTAAACACAAGTATCGCCAGTTCAGATTTGACTTCTGGAGCTGCTAGTCGTCACGGTATGTCTGCCAAAGCACGCCGTGATTGGAGACGCCGCAGGGTCATGGACGAGCGTTCCAAAACTCGCGCAAGCCGTGCTCGTAATCTAGTAAAAGCCAATCAAATGGTCAGAGACAAATCCGGTCTTCCAAAATCAATGCAGGAAGAAGTATGCCGATTGTACAAGCTTCTGTCTCATCAAGGATTCGTTACAGGTCGCTCCATCGCTGGAGTTACCGCCGCTTGTACATACCTGGTGGCAAGGAAAGAAGGCGTCCCAAGACAAATCGCAGAAATTTGTGAAACATTCCAGGTCGATGAAAAGGAATTGTCAAGGATGATACGACACATTTCAAGAAAGTTCAACATGCACAAGATTTCGTGTCCGTCTGACTACTTTGGAAGATTCATCAGTGACCTAAAGCTTCCACCAAAGACCTCTCTTGAAGTAGACGCTTTGTGGGAGGCAATGAAGCCTCACGTTGATATTTGGCAGGGCAAGAAACCGATGGGTGTTGCTGCAGCAATTATCTACAAGGCGGCTACTAAAGCCGGACACAAGAGAACTCAAGCAGATATATGCAAAGTAGCCAACGTATCAGAGGTTACACTGCGTCAAATCAATCGTGCGATTGAGAAAGTGTCCTCTATGCTAGATAGTAATCTCTGAATTGAAGATATATTCATTTGATTGATGAACGCAGGGTGTAAACATGAGCCGTGACACTAACCGCATACAGCGCAAGGTCAGAATTCCTTCCAGTAAGCGTAAGAAGTCTGGAGCAAAGAAAGAAAAGAAACCTGGGGAAATCCCATGTGGTATTTCTAGTTGTGATGGTCATGCGGACAAGCATCTTGGCGGAAGATCACTAAGCCAAGAAAATGCCATTGATACCTGGGGCGAGGGTGGATTCAGCGTAAGGAAGAACAGAGTGAGAGTCTGCAAGTCATGTTACAAGGCTTGGAAGAAAGACAACAAAGATGAGCCAAATTCGCATTACTGATTCACTTTCACTTTCACTTCCGGTGTGTACAGAATGAATGTACACCTCCGGCTGTCAATTCGGATGTCATGAGACAAATGAGAACCGTAATCCGCTCGATGCTAACCGCTGACGGCGTGGTTGTAGCAATGGATGATGCCGCAATAGTTTGGAAGCCCCGAGATGGTAAACAAAGACGGGTTAGATTGGAAGCCAGAGCTAGCGTATTGTTAGGATTGGTAGGTCCGTTAGGCGTAGTCGATAGAATCGTAGTTGGTGACGTGTACGGTGGGATAAATTTCATCTCACTATCAACAATGGAAGTTATTGACAGATACGTTGTTGGGTCTTCTAAGGTGAGGTCTCTATGTGCTTCATCAATCAGCGGTGAAAGTATCTTGGTGGGATGTGAAAACGGTGGAGTTTTCATGGTTGGAGCTAATGTACCAAACAGAGTTCTAAATTTGTTTGATTTAGACGGTCCTGCATCAGCACTGAAGATCATAGGTCAAGATCTACACATACAACAGGGCTGGGAAAAGAAAATTGTCGCTTGGGATGGACAGAAATCACTTCTTGTCGCCTAATTTTTCCTTCTCAAGTAAAGGCCAGGGTGGCTCTGAAGTAAGGAAATATGCCGTTCTTGCTGGCCTTGGCCAACTTCTCGGTGCGTTTCCGTCATTTTCCAGGCACTCTTCGTAGAATGCCAGGTGTTGATTTAGGACCTCCAAAATTCTGTCATAGCCCTTGATTGTTGGGCCCCTTGCAGGAACTATGCTCCGGGGAGATAGGTCGATTATCGTCTCTAGTGAAGAAACCAATTCGGGCAAGCTTCCACCTGGCATATCCCATCTCGAAGGGCTATCTGCTCTGGGCAAAACCGGACCAGCAACTAGTACTCCACGTTCTTTCTCGAAGTAACCCATTCCATCACTGCAATGGCCGGGTAGTGAAATTGCTACAATTTCACCATCCCCAAGATCGAATGAATCGCCTTGAGATATTGGTACACATTCGGTACTTGGCATGTCAGAATCGTACCTATTCGCCCATGTAGAAAAAAAATCACCTGTTTCTAAAACCGAGATTGCATCTTGGTGGATATGTATTGGGACCTTTCCATTCTCTTCAGAGATATGCCTAGCGCCTCCCGCAAATGGATATCTACGGCAGGTTAGAAGGATTCTATCTAGGCTCTGATTTGTCTCCTCAGATTTATTCAGATGTCCTGAAATTCTCTCAACTTGCAACATCTGATACCATGTGGTGCCAGCATCAACAAGTATGTTTGAATCACTACCGGAAAACACTACGCAATTTGCGTCGTGATGAATTCCTGGTAGTCTGATGATTCTCATCATGCAGGGCGAGGCGTCCTCAGTGCTTCAAACAGTGGGTAATTTTCACACGGTTTGGGTTAAATATAGGGAGTGGGTCGGCGGAATATGGCTCGATTCCCTGAAGCAGAAGCACGCTTGCTTCATGTCAAGATTTGCATGAAGTGCAATGCTCGTAATGCAATGCGTGCAACATCTTGCCGCAAGTGCAGTTACAAGGGCCTACGTCCAAAGAACGTAGAGCGAAAGGGCGCATGATTACAGCCCTAATAATGGCATCATGAACGCCATCGGTCCACCTACCAAAGTCAATGGAATAATGGCAGGCCACAAGAAAACCAGTAATGGGTACTTCTTAGT
>JAYYDR010000101.1:0-6762 GCA_036160735.1 Thermoplasmatota archaeon | reverse complement strand
GTCGTCGCTCCACCGGGTTCTGGTAAGACTGTCTTAGGACTCTATGTTTGGGCAGATTTGGTCAAAAAACCGGCATTAGTTCTATCTCCAAACTCGGCGATTCAAGCCCAATGGGCTGCTAGAACCTCATTATTCAATTTAGATGGTAAGGACGAATACATTAGCACTGACCCAAAGAAACCTGGATTGCTTACTTCACTCACTTACCAAGCCGTAACTGCACCTGGCAAAGGTGGAGAAGATATTGAGGAGAAGGCTCTACTTCTTTGGGCTGAGAAATTAATTGCACAAGAAGAGGCGCATGACCATGTCTCATGTGAGGCATGGCAGACCGACCTCAAAGAGAAAAATCCAGAATACTATGAAGAGAGATTGGGCACCTACAGAAAGAAGGTAAGGGATGAAATTGCGAAAGGTGGGAACGCAATTTCAATTCTCGGAAAGAGTGCTAAAGAGAATCTTGAGCGGTTGAAAGAGGTCGGAGTGGGACTAATTATTCTCGATGAATGTCACCATTTGATGCACCACTGGGGAAGAATCCTTGCTGAGGTACAAACAATGTTTGGCAACCCAATTATTCTAGGTCTTACCGCCACTCCACCCGACCCTGAAGATTTTGAGGACGTCGACGTCAAACGGTATGAGGGATTTTTTGGTCCTGTTGATTATGAAGTACCAGTTCCTGCTTTAGTGCGCGAATCCAATCTTGCACCTTACCAAGATCTGTGTTACTTCACTCGCCCAGTTGCATCAGAATTGAAGTACATCGCAGGAGTAGATTCTGATTTTGATGAATTACTCGAAGAATTGAGAGATAAGAGTAAACCAAATGAGAATGATAGAATCCCTGACCTTGATACTTGGGTTTTCAACTGTCTTCAAGAAAGAGAATCCCTCACAAAAAAGGACATGAGTTGGATTGATTTTCACAAATACCATACTGCTTTTGCAGATGATGGAAGGAGATTTCTGCAATCAAATAACCTCCAACTTCCCGATGATGTTCCAAATATTTCGATGGATAATTACGACGAATCTTGGACAAGAATAAGCATGCTAAGAACGGTGCTAGACAGATACGTAAGGTATGGTCTTAGAAGGTCTGAAAGTAAGCTAGACCATGAGTTATCAGAGTCAATAGTAGCAAGGTTGAGGCTGCTTGGAATCCAAATTACGGAAACTGGTTCTAGACCGTGCGCATCACCTGCAGGCAGAGTAATGGCTTACTCTTCTTCAAAGGTGGCGGCCATAGAAAAAATCGTCAAAGCCGAAAAAGATGCATTAGGAGATTCGATACGAGTGGTGGTAGTAACCGACTTCGAAAAAACATCTGCAACTGCTTTAGTTGAGGGTATTTTAGATGATGAAGCCGGTGGAGCAATCGCAGTATTCAGGTCCCTCGTTTCCCATGATGAAGGAGATTCAATCGATCCTATCTTGATGACAGGCAGCACAGTTCTGGTGGACGATGACCTATACCACCGTTTCATGCCAAGGGCAGAATTGTGGGTAAAACAAAACAATGTCGATATCAGATTTGAGGATAGCATAAGAGAAGGTTATCACGAAATCCACGGCAAAGGAAAGGACTGGATACCTCGATATTATTCAATGATGATTACAGAATTTTTCCAGGAAGGATTGACAAAATGCCTTATCGGTACCAGAGGACTACTCGGCGAGGGTTGGGATGCTTCACGCATTAACGTTCTAATCGACATGACTACAGTAACTACGGGCATGAGCATAAACCAACTTAGGGGACGCTCGATTAGACTTGATTCAAATTGGAAAGAAAAGGTTGCAAACAACTGGGACATTGTATGCATGGCTGAAGAATTCACCAAAGGTTACGATGACTATGACCGATTCAAAAGAAAACATGAGCAACTCTATGGTGTATGCGATGACGGGACAATCGAAAAAGGGGTCGGTCATGTACATGCAGCATTCAATGATGCTAAACCTGAAGGAATTAACGAAGGAATGGAGATATTCAATGAGGAAATGCTAGCGAGGGCTGGTAATAGAAATCATGTAAGGCAACTTTGGGGGATAGGCCAACCGTTTGATGTAACACCAAGCTCTGCAGTGGAGGGCAAAATGGGCCCAAGTTTTGCTGGTGGATTCAAATTTGGAATCAACAAACGTGTATGGACTGATGAATCATTGATGCTCGCAATTTCTAGAGCAATAGTGGATACTCTAGCCGATTTGAGAGAGATAGATAGAGACTGTAAACCAACTGGAGGCGCCAGAGGTTCGGGTTGGTTGAGATACCACCTCAAACATGCATCGGAACAAGAGACTGCAAAATTCACTAAAGCTCTCGAGGAAGTTCTCGGACCACTCGAAAATCCTCGCTACATTATCAGTAGACCTGCAATGCATATGAAAGACACATGGCTGACGAAATTACTTCCAGAGGTATTAGCGAAATTCCTACGTCGTGCTGAAAGGTCGATTCAGATGTATCATACCGTTCCTTCAATTGTTGCAAATACCAAAGAAAGGGCTGAAGTTTTCAAGAAAAATTGGGACTACTACATCGGAAAGAGCGAAATCATGTATTGTAGAAACGATGAGGGAAGACAGTACGTAGAAGAGTTACGGAAAAGTGGATTAGAGCCTAGAAACAACCTTCACAGGAAAGAAGTTTACTTGTGATTAATCCCAAATTCCCATATCCATCTTCGCATCTTCTGATGCGTGGATTTTTGGGTCCCATCTCGGTGACCACACTAGATTGATGTGGACACTTTCAACAGCGTTGAGTGCAGCACGATGTGCAGCTGCCATTATCTCTGCAGCAGCAGGGCACCCTGGACTTGTTAGAGTCATATCGACCTCAGCGTGCTTTACCCCATCTTTGTCTTCAAAGCGAACATCGTAAACCAAACCAAGTTCTACAATTGAGATATCTAACTCAGGGTCTTCAACTTCCTCTAATGCAGTCATGACTTCTTCTTTCGTTGTCATTGGATAGCCTCCTTAACTCTATTTTGCACCATGTCAAACATTGTTCTAAAACCGTTTGATCGAGAAGGTGTGAGACTGACTAAAATCCCTGCTTCCTCAGCAAATGCTGGTGTTAATTCTAACACTGATTGAGGAGTTGAACCATTTACTGCAATGGAAAGAATTCCTTGTAGCCCTTGTACCATTTTTGCATCAGCAGCAGCCTTCATCCAAACCGTTTCATCTCGAATTTCTACCTCTATATGAGCGATAGATTGACATCCCCTAACCAGATTAGATTCATTCCAATCTTCAACTGGCAACTCATCAACTTCACTTGAGAAATCCATCAAAACTTCGAGTCGCTCGAATTGGTCTTCAATGTCTTGAAATTCTTCAATGATTTCTTGGATTGACGCAGGCCAAGTCATGCCATTGCCTCCAATACACGGTCAATACCTGCTAGGAAAATCTCTGCATCAGAGTCATCATTGTACAAGTAGAATGAGGCTCTAATTGTTCCATTAACTCCTAACTTGTCCATTAGCGGTTGAGCACAGTGGTGACCTGTCCTAACCGCTATCCCTTGTGCGTCCAAGAGTCTTGCAAAATCCTCTGGATGAATTGTGGGATGAGTGAAGGAGACAACTGCTGCATCTTGCGGATTCAATGTAGAGTAGACTGTCATTCCCCTTTCTGAGAGTTGGGTTGATACTCCCCGTGCGATTTCTAACAACCTAGAATGATGGCTTTCCAAATCGACGCCAGAGATCCACTCTAGAGCCGCAGCCCAACCAAATCCTTCTGCAATTCTTGGAGTTCCGGCCTCAAATTTGTGTTCATTTGTTTGGTATGTAGAACCTTCAAGAGTTACAGTCTCAATCATATCTCCACCACCCATAAAGGGCTCCATTTCAGAGAATGCGTCTTCGCTAATGAGTAGCGCTCCAATACCCGTTGGACCACACATTTTGTGAGCGCTAAATGCTAGGAAATCTGCTCCTAATTCCTTGAAGTCAATCAACTCATGGGGAACTGCTTGTGCAGCATCGATTAGGACTCTCGCTCCGACTTTTTTTGACATCGCGATTATTTCTTCAACTGGATTTCTAACGCCGAGAACGTTGGATGTGTGAACAACACAAACCAATTTTGCGCCTTCTAATGCAACTTCTAAAGCATCCATGTCGAGTCTGCCTTCTTCGACGGGGACAAAACGCAATTCAACTGCTATTCTCTCAGCTAACATCTGCCATGGCACGATATCACTGTGGTGTTCCATTTCTGTCAATACAATCGCGTCCCCTGCGTTCAGATTGTATTCGCCCCATGCTCTCGCGGCCAGATTGATTGCCTCGGTTGTACCGCTGGTGATTACTGCGAAATCGCAATTGTATCGTGATTTCAGTAACTTCCTACACTCTTCGTAACCTTCGGTTGCTTCACCAGCAAGAGTGTGAACCGCTCTGTGGACATTAGCATTCGATGATGAGTAATATTCAGACATTGCATCAATTACACATGCTGGTTTTTGAGTGGTGGCAGCATTGTCGAGGTAAACCAACGGCCTGCCGTTGATTTCTCTTGAGAAAATAGGGAAATCCTCTTTCATGAAATCACCCATTCATCAAGCATTCTAGATGGACTAACAGCCTAGTCCGCAAGGCAGAAACTACCGCCTCGCTCTTTATCTCTCTAAATGCATCCATTAGGAATCCTTCAACGATTAACGCTGATGCTTCTTCGTTTGAGAGCCCCCTAGAGGCTAGGTAATGAATTTGATTTACGTCAATTGGTGCACTTGCAGCACCATGAGCAGCCTTTACGTCATCTGCTAGGACTTCTAGTTCAGGGATTGCTTCTGCCCTGGACTTCTCGGAAAGCAGAAGATTCCTGAAAACCTGACCGGCATCACTCCCATCTGCCCCTTCTGTAATTGTCAGCAATCCGGTACCAACTGAATGTGATGAATCGTTACATGTTGCGTGCATCACTAGGGATGAATCTGTGTGACCTACACTGTGTTTAATCTCGAGATGATGGTCATCATGCCTTGAGCCGTATCCATTGGAAGCGATTCCACTCCTGATTTCTGAGCCTTTTTCAGTTAAATCGAAACGTATGTCGGATTTGTTGAGGAAACCACCTGCAGATAGGGTTGCGAACTCCAGAGTAGAGTCTCTCAAGACCTCCCAATCTTCACACCTTAGGAAATGAGCATCGCTAGCCAAGTCATTGATGTAAGCGATGGAAAGAGTTCCCGAAACAGATCCTGTTACTCGCAGGCCAGCCCATCCAGCATCACCTGAAATACGAATTACAAGGTTACTGTGACCCTTTGATTCTATTGACAACTCACCAGCGCAGATGTGACCAGAGCAGCGCAAATCCACTTCCACTGTCTCATCGCTAACAGTAATTTTCCTGCAGATTGGGGAAACTGAGTGAATAAATGCTCTCGCAATTTCTTCACTGTCATGAATTTCAAATTCTTCACCGTGGCTGAATTTAATTGGGTCTGCCTTAGGCATTTCTTCGACCTTTGTTGGATGAACTCTCTTCCAAGGAGTGTATCGCCAGAGGTGCTCAGATCGTGGTGGAATAGTGATTTGTGGATATTGCATCATCCAATAGCACCCTCCATCTCCAATTCGAGAAGGCGATTGAGTTCAACTGCATATTCCATAGGTAATTCACGAGTAAATGGTTCAAAGAATCCGTTGACTATCATTCCCATCGCTTCTTCTTCACTGTGTCCACGTGCCATCAAGTAGAACAACTGATCATTGCTTACTTTGGACACACTAGCTTCATGTTCCAGGTCAGCACTTGAATTGCCGACTTCCATGGTCGGGTACGTGTCGGACTGACTGTCCGGGTCTAGCATCAATGCGTCACAGACAACCTTTGAGCGGCAACCGTGAGCCTTTGGTGTAACTTGTAGCATTCCTCTGTAGGATGACCTTCCACCATTCTTTGAAATTGACTTTGAAAGAATGTTCGATGTGGTATTTGGAGCCAAGTGATGAACCTTTGCACCTGCATCTTGATGTTGACCCTTACCTGCATAAGCCACAGAGATAACTTCAGCGTGTGCTCCTTCTCCCTTCAAAAGAACTGCTGGATACTTCATTGTCAACTTGGAGCCGATGTTTCCATCAACCCACTCAATGGTTGCATCTGCGTGAGCAACGCCTCTCTTTGTAACGAGGTTGTAGACGTTTGCTGACCAATTCTGGACAGTTGAATAGCGAATTTTTGCTCCTTTCATCGCAATCAATTCAACAACCGCAGAGTGAAGAGATTCTGTGGAGTATGTTGGCGCAGTACATCCTTCAACATAATGGATTGATGAACCTTCATCTGCGATGATTAGAGTTCTCTCGAACTGTCCCATGTTCTTTGCATTGATTCTGAAATATGCTTGAACAGGCATCTCAACATGCACTCCTTTTGGAACATAGATGAACGAGCCGCCTGACCAAACTGCAGTATTCAAGGCCGAGAATTTGTTGTCGCTTGCTGGAACTACGGTTCCGAAATACTGCTTGACTATTTCTGGGTACTCCTTCAAACCAGAATCCATGTCCAAGAATAGATCACCTTGTTCTTCCAAGTCCTCTCTAATCGAGTTATAAACTGCTTCGGATTCATATTGTGCTGTGACACCGCCAAGCCATTTTTGTTCTGCTTCTGGAATACCAAGTCTGTCGAAAGTATTCTTGATGTCATCTGGAACTTCATCCCAGTCCTTTTCAGTTTTATCTGAGGACCTCAGGAAGTAGGTAACTGCATCGAAATCAA
>JAYYDR010000100.1:0-2514 GCA_036160735.1 Thermoplasmatota archaeon | reverse complement strand
TCACCACTCACCTTGATGCAAGCCACTCTCAAGGGATATGTTCCGATGACATTGTCATTAAAGAAACTCTCAATTATTCCTGTTGATGTGCTGATTGGGGAAGATGGTAAGGTTGTTGAAGCACATTACTGCAGAGATACTGCAGACCATTTACCAATAGACAGATTCATTCAATTTGCTAATGGCGCTTAGTCTTGAGAGATTGCTTGGCTGAAATCAACATTCTAAAAGCGAAATCGAATTATTTAGGCTATGAGAAGAATTCTAATCCCAATGGTGTTGGTGGTTTTCTTCTCGCTGACTGCAAGTGCTGAAACCTACATTATCACTGGAACTGCGACCTATTCTGATAACTCCCAACTGGTTCTCCAAGATATCACAATCGACTGTGAACCAAGCGAAAGTCAGTGCAGACAATTCCAAGGAACTACGACTCAAACCGACCGCTATGGCAACTTCACAATGGCATTTAGCGTCGATGAAGACGATGATGGAACCCAAATTTTACTATCTGTAAAAGGTGAAGAATTTCCACATACTATCAACTTAGACAGACTGCGTGCAAATGGTGGTTCGGTTACCCAAAACATCAGACTGAGTGGAGATTCAACTCCAATGGGCGCTGGATTTAGTTCAGCATGTTGCCTGTTCATGTTCGTAATTGTTGCACTGTACGTAGTCGGAAAAACCGCTAGAATGCTGTCAACACCCGCTGGCAGAATGGAATTCAGAGGATACAAACCTGAGCGATATGTGCAGTGCCCTGTTTGTGACATCCCAGTGGTGCACCACCAATTGACAAAACATCTGATTGTAGATCATGATATTGAGATGTTTGAGGCAGGAGAAATGGCTGGTAAGGCTCTGAGAAAGACTTGGTCGACAGAAGAAGAATGAAGAACACTTCTTTTTCAACCAAAGACATCTAGCGCATCCATGCGAATCAGCCACAGCACCCAATCAGGTGAAGAAAAGTTTGAACACGAAATCCCACAATTTGGCTTAGGAGTATTCCTGATGTCAGAAAAAGGTGAATGCAAGAGTTCAGTTTTAGCTGCATTAGAAGCAGGCTATACCCACATAGATACCGCAAGAGCGTACAACAACGAACACGAAGTTGGAGAAGCGATTAAGGAATCAGGAATGGATAGAGATTCATTATTCATCACCACAAAACTGCGCAGGATGCATGCTACTGGATATGAAGAGGTAATAGAGCACTGCAAGAAATCATTAGAGTTGCTAGACACCGAATATATCGACCTTTATCTCGTGCATGCGCCACCTGAAAATCCAGAACACAGAGCTCCTGTTTGGAAAGGAATGGAGTACTGCCTGGAGCAGGGCTGGGTCAAATCAATTGGTGTCTCGAATTACGGACCTGCCCACCTTGAAGCAATGCGTGATTATGCTTCATACATGCCCAGCGTCAACCAAGTGGAATTCAATCCGTGGCTACAAAGGCCACATTTGTTCAAGGCTACCGAAGATGCTGGTGCCAAGGTTATGGCGTATTCTCCACTTGCAAGAGGACACAAAGTCGACGACCCAGAACTCGTTGCTATCGCAGAAAAGTTGGGCTGTACGCCTGCACAGGTCGCAATCAAATTCTGCTATGATAGCGGATGTATCACAATTCCAAAGTCGAGCAGGCCAGAAAGAATCGTAGAGAATCTAGCATCACTAGAGGTCGATATTTCCTCAGAAATGGAAGCGATAAAAGCCCTAGAATGCGACTACATCTCCGGTTGGGACCCAACCACTGAGCCCTGATTACTCATACTTTGAGAGAATCAAATCCACGGTTGCCTTTGCTGAATTAAGCACTCCAGGCAACCCTGCACCCGGGTGTGTACCTGCGCCTACAAGGTAGAGCCCGGGTATTCCAGAGTCTTCGTTAGATGGACGGAAGTATGCGCTTTGAGTCAACTTAGGTGCTACTGAGAATGCTGAGCCTTTGAAAGCGGCAAGTTCGGATTCGAATGTCTTTGGAGTGATGTGTCGCCTTGTTACAATGTGATTTCTCAAATCCGGCATTTCTACTTCGAGTGCCTCGATGATTCTGTCTCCATACTCTTCTGCGATTTCATCCCAGTCGACATCTGCACGACCTAGGTGAGGTACAGGAGCGAGTACATATGCTGCGCTGCATCCTTTAGGGGCGAGACTCTTGTCAGTTACAGTTGGAACGTGTAGGTACAAACTGAAGTCATCAGGTAGGCTCTTTCCTTTGAAAATTTCATCAAGCAGTCCCTTGTATCTTGGGCCAAACAAAATCGTGTGATGCGCCACGTCATCATAGGCAATGTCTGTACCAAAGTAGAGAACGAATAGGGACATCGACCAATCCATCTTTTCTAATTTCTTGGCTCGCTTTTGAGCAACCTTCGATGACGAGTACAATTTCTTGTAAGTGTGGTGCACGTCAGCATTTGACACCACTAAATCGAATTCTTCAATGCCGTCATTACCGTCAGTGATTCGGTGCTTTTTCGAGGCCCCGTCTTGAACTAA
>JAYYDR010000099.1:0-15937 GCA_036160735.1 Thermoplasmatota archaeon | reverse complement strand
ATCATTGAATTCTGAGGCTATGGAATCAAAGAGTTTCTCCTCATCAAATGTATCTAGACTTTCAAACCCAGTTCCACCTGGTCTAGAAAGGATTGCTAACAACATACCAATTGTCATAATTCCCAAGGAACTTAGCTGTATGTTCTTGTACAAATTGCAATCGCTACCGTCATTTAGGATGCACTCCAGACGCAGGTCCCCTGAGAAGGAGAAGAATGGAATCGAAAGTACAATCAAAAACAGGCCTAGTGAGAAGCGAAGGTCTCTCATGAATGAGGACATGTTCTCACACATTATTGAGCATATCGTTAAAGAATTGAAGTGATTATTATCTGTAATCGAAATCGATTCATATTGTATGCCCGCTTGCAGCCTTTAGTAATCCCAAGAATGGAGGGCTTGGCTTCTCTGGTCTACTCTTGAATTCTGGATGGTATTGGACACCGACATAGTATGGGTGGCCCTCTAACTCGAAGATTTCACAGCGCTGGCCTGTCTCATCCTTACCAACAAAAACGAGGCCTTCAGCCTCGATTCTCTCAATCAAATCTGGATTAACCTCGTAGCGATGGCGATGACGCTCATCGACTTGTGCTGCACCACCGTATAGACGGCGGGTCATACAATCATCAACTTGGAAAATTGTTGGACGGCTACCTAGTCTCATGGTTCCTCCAAGGTGAGTTTTGGAAATTTCAGGCATGAATACCACTGCTGGATGTGGCGTATTTTCGTCGAACTCCGTTGAGTTGGCTCCTTGCATACCGAGCACGTTTCTACAGAACTCAATCGTCGCAACCTGCAGACCAAGACAGATCCCGAGGTATGGAACTTTGTTAGTTCTAGCATAATTTGCTGCTAAGATTTTGCCTTCGATTCCTCTGTCACCGAATCCACCGGGAACCAGTATCCCATCGGCTGCCCTTAGGACATCCCAATCTGAATGGGATTCATCCTCTAGATTACTTGCTTCGATCCAATCAATTACAAGAGTGCGATTTACTGCAAAAGATGCGTGTTGAAGACTCTTGATTACGGATAAGTAAGAGTCTGTAAGACCTGTGTACTTTCCAACCATTGCAATGTGTATATCTTCGCCCAAATTGTCGACATGGTCAGCCATCGCTTCCCACCTTGACATCAAATCTGTAGCATTGCAATCAATGCCCAGTGCATCACAGATACCTTGGTCACGCAGTAGTAGCGGGACACGGTAGATGTTTGATACATCGTGGGCACTCATTACAGCATTTGGAGATACGTGGCAGAACGCTGCCAATTTCTCTCTGACATCTTGGGTAAGTGGAGTCTCTGCTCTGCAAACCAATACGTCTGGATTGATTCCTAGGCCGCGCAATTCCTTGACTGTGTGTTGGGTTGGCTTGGTCTTCTGCTCGCCAACAGGTCCCATCACCGGTACAAGTGAAACATGAACGAAACAGATGTTCTCTCTTCCAACTCTGAATTGGAATTGCCTAAGTGCCTCAATGAATGGAGATGATTCAATATCTCCTACAGTGCCTCCTAATTCGATTACGCATGCTTCTGGAGTCTCGCCACTACCGTCTGCTGAAACTGAGGAAATCTCCTCTATCCAGTCTTGAACTGAATCAGTAATGTGTGGAATAACCTGTACGGTCTTACCGAGGTAGTCGCCCCTTCGCTCTGCTTCGATTACTTTGGAATAGATCTTACCAGTCGTGATATTGTTGTCTCGATAGAGGTTCAGGTCACAGAACCTTTCGTAGTTCCCTAAGTCCAAATCAGCCTCGCCACCATCGTCGAGAACGAAAACTTCCCCGTGTTCGAAGGGAGACATTGTTCCAGCGTCACTGTTTAGGTAAGGGTCGATTTTGACCGCAGTGACTCTTAGTCCTGCGCTTTTGAGAAGAACTCCGATGCTTGAAGCAGTCACTCCTTTTCCAAGTCCACTAAGGACACCACCGGAGACTACGACATACTTCATGCCCTTCAACGGGCTTTGAGGCCGTCGCGCCTCCCCTTTCAACATTGGGTCGCGATTGAGATTACAGAATCTACTGGCTGAGAGACTTAATCATCACGTCGCACATCGAATCCAAGTCGAAATCAAGGGAAAAGTCCCATTCTTCCTCCGAGAGGGTTCCATCGGTTTCATCCGGCCATGAATCAGCGTAATCTTGGCGATGGTCGGGTACAAACTCACATTCGAAATCCGGAATCTTTTCTCGGATTTTGTCATACAATTCCTTCGCAGTGAAAGTCAGACTCGGAAGGTTATACCCTCCTCTAACCGAAAGTTTGTCACTTGGAGCATCCATCAGTTGTAGTGTTGCTTTGATTGCATCATCCATGTACATCATTGGCAACTTTGTATCCTCTCTTACAAAGCAGGTGTAGGCTTCAGAAGCCACCGCTTTGTGGAATATTTCAACAGCGTAATCTGTTGTGCCGCCACCTGGCATAACTTTCCACGAGATTAATCCTGGGTAGCGAAGGCCTCTAATGTCGACGCCGTGAGCAGAATGGTAGTAATCAGCCATCAATTCTCCAGCAACTTTGGTAATTCCGTACATCGTTGCAGGATTGAGTGGTGATTCTTGTTTTGCAATCTTGCCTGCGTCAGCGCCGAAAACTGCGATTGATGAGGGAGCGAAAATTCTGAATTTGTATTTTCTAGCTAATTCAAGGACATTCATTAGCCCATCCACATTGATTTTCCAACAAAGTTGTGGGTTTTTCTCTCCGGTTGCCGAGAGTAGGGCCGCTAAATGGTAAACTTCTGTGATATCATTTTCTCGAATGATGTTCTCCATTTGCTCTGAATCAAGTACATCAAGCCTCTCATATCTGAAATTTGAATCATCTACATCTTGGGGATCTCTAATATCTGATGCGATTACATTTTCTGAGCCAAACTTGTTTTGTAAGGCTTCCAGTAACTCCATCCCGATTTGACCGAGGGCTCCAGTAATCAGAATTCGTCTATTCCCGGACTCGCCCATAAACGACCTACACAAGAGTCGCTACTTGAACCTAAAGGTGTACGAACGAATCAGATGTTTACTGAAAAGAAGGTCCAGCAGGTCACTCCGCACCGAATCCTTGGATTCGCTCCTGAACATCATCGGGAACTTGAGCATCCATTTGGGCCCATAGAACATCATCGATTCTCAAGATGCTAATGGCTGCTTCAGTGGCTCCTGAAATTGCTTGCCTAGTGATACTCAGCGGCTCTAGGACTCCTCTAGAAATTGTATCCTTGGCCTCACCATCAGTCAAATCAAGTCCCATGTAATCACCAGACTCGCTGTGGGCTGCTGTCAGTTTCAACAATGAGTCAATGCCGTCATAGCCTGCATTTGCTGCAAGCGCTCTTGGAATGGATTCTAGGGCATCTGCCCAAGCCTCAATCGCTAATTGTTCACGACCGGGTACGGATTCTGCAAACCTTCGCAGGCGTCGTCCTAATGCTACCTGGGTTGCACCTGCTCCTGGTAGCAATACTGGCTCTTCCAATAATTGGCATGCGACTCCTAGGCCGTCTGCGAAGCATCGCTCTACCTCATCGAGTACGCTTTGGGTGCTTCCTCTTACAATTAGAGTTGCACCGCTGTCTTCTGCGTCGAGAATCCAGTGATTTACTCCACCGCGCAACTCTTCTCTAGTCTTGATGAATGCTCCTAAATCCGCCTTTGTTGCTCTTCCAGCATCAGGGACAAGGTTTGCACCACATGCACGAGATAGTAGGTCTAAATCTCGCTTCTCTACACGACGGTAAGTTAGAATTCCGTGCTTGGAAAGTGCTTGCCTTGCTTCATCATCTACGCCTTCTTTGCAGACAAGAAGGTCACATCCGATGTTTACCAAATTATCTATTTGGGCTAGTAGCGCCTTGGATTCAGCAGCTCGGAATGCATCCAGCATTCCTGCTGAAGTAATGTTCAATTTCGCCTCGAATTGGGGTTTCTTCCTTTCAAGTCCGCCATCAAGAATCAAAATTGAACCCGGTCCACCACGCTCTTTCATCTCTGGATGAATGCGGTTTTTCGCAAGTGCAAGTCCTGTAATCAAGGTGGAATCTTGCATTGTTCCGCCGGTCTGCTTGATGATTTTGACACGAGTTGGATCCGCTCTTCCGTCTGTGAGAATGACCTGTCCAGCCTCAAGCGACAGACTTGCTAGACGCTTCTCCATTCCCTTGTCCAATTTACCAGCCAGCGAAGTCTCTATTGCAGACTCTATTTGCTGTGGTGTTGCGTCGATAGATAACTCGTCTAGAGATGACAAAGCGAAAGCTTCGGCTTGAGCAAAGCCTCTTGCGATTATGGATGGATGAACTCCTTGCCTAACCAACTGCCAAGCATTTCTCAGCATTTCAGCACAGATAACCACCGTTGTTGTTGTGCCATCCCTAGCGACCCTGTCCTGAGTTGATGAAGCACTGATAATCATCTTCGCAACAGGGTGTTCGACTTTTGCAGTCTCAAGAACTGTCACACCATCGTTAGTGACCAGGGTTTCTCCAGCGTCATCCACAAGCAACTTGTCTAAACCCTTAGGACCCAGTGTTGAGCGCACTGCGCCAGCCAATGCGATGGCGGCCTGTACGTTCTTGCGTAAGGCTTCGCGACCACTGGTTCTCTCTGTAGATTCGAGAATGGTCTCTTCCGCCATCGTCCCGCCCACTCGACATCCCGTCTTAAACTGTTGAGAATTTGGAAGCGTGGAGTTCATATATGGGCTACTGCTCCGACTATACAACCGATGGTTAAGTAGTGGTGGAAAATCATGGCTGAAGACTGGGAAGAAAAGATGCTTGAGCAAATGGCTGAAATGTTCCAAAAGATGGGCATGAGCGTTGATATCAACCAACTAAAGACTATGATGAAGCAGTTCCAATCCAAGTTTGAAGCAATGGGAATCGACCCAGAAAGATTGGCGAAAGGAGATGTTAACTTCAATTTCGACATCTCAGACATTTCAAAACTATTCCAATCTGGAAAACCACTGGATGAGATGTTGTCCAACCTAGGAGTAGATGTCAAGGTAGACGCTGCACCGGTTGAGGTCGATATTGAGGAAGAAGAACTAGATAATGAAATTCTCAAGCTGCCTTCCGAGAACATCTACCTCTCTGGATGGAACATGTCAATCACCGTAGATTTCTCTACTAGAACCGACTTTGATGAGATCGAAGTCGCTCTCTCTAGCGGTGGAGAACTGCTACAGGTACTGTCTGACCCCTCAGAGCCACCGCTAGCTCAAATCGAGTTACCACACCAGTGTGATGACGTAGTTGATTGGTCAATCAACAACGGGATTCTCGACATTACACTGAAATTAACACCACAAGGCTCAGCCTTGGAAACCAAGTCTGAAGACATCGATGATGGTGTTGAGGATGATCATGCTCCAGTCGCATCAGATGTAAGCGTAGACCTCGCTGACGACGATGATGACGAAGACGATGGAGGAATCCCGATATTTTGAATTCGGAAATTAACGGAAGTGAAAATATGGCTAAGAAAAATGTAATTGGAATAGACCTAGGAACAACCAACTCCTGTGTTGCAACAATCGAAAACGGTGAAGCCGTAGTTATTGCAAACGCAGAAGGCGCAAGAACAACCCCGTCTGTTGTAGCATTCGCTAAAGATGGCGGAGAGCGCATGGTAGGCGTAACCGCAAAGCGGCAAGCGGTTACCAACCACGAGAGAACAATGATCTCTGTCAAGAGACACATGGGAACGGACTGGAAGACCAAAGTCGACGATTCTGAATATACTCCACAAGAGGTTTCAGCATTCATTCTGCAGAAGTTGAAGGCTGATGCCGAAGCTTACCTAGGCACAACAGTAAAGGAGGCTGTAATCACATGTCCTGCTTACTTTACTGACGCACAAAGAAAGGCAACAAAAGACGCTGGAAGAATCGCCGGTTTGGAAGTCTTGAGAATTATCAACGAGCCGACTGCAGCTGCTCTAGCATACGGTGTTGACAAGGAAGATGACCAAACAATCCTCGTATATGACCTTGGAGGAGGTACATTCGATGTATCCGTTCTCGAAATTTACGAGGTTGATGGGCAGCCACAAATCGAAGTTAAGGCTACTGCAGGTAACAACAAACTAGGTGGCGACGACTTTGATGAAGTGCTAATCGACTACTTGGTTGCTGAATACAAGAAGACATCTGGAATCGACTTGGCAAAGGACGTTCAAGCGATGAGCAGACTGAAAGAAGCGGCAGAAAAAGCAAAGATCGAGTTGTCTGGAACCGGACAATCACAAGTAAACCTCCCATTCATAACAATGAAGGATGGACAGCCAGAGCACCTTGACATTACAGTATCACGTGCTAAGTTCGAGGAATTGATTGCTCCACTTGTCGAGAAGACAATGAAGCCAACACGACAAGCTATGAAGGATGCTGGCCTATCAAAGGGCGAAGTAGACAAGGTCATTCTAGTCGGTGGTTCAACTCGCGTTCCTGCAGTACAAACCGCTATCGAGAAGGAGACTGGTAAGTCTCCGTTTAAGGGAATCAATCCTGACGAAGCCGTCGCAATGGGTGCTGCGCTACAAGCAGGAATCATCGCAGGTGACGAAGGTGTCTCTGATATCCTTCTGCTTGACGTTACTCCACTAACTCTGGGTATCGAAACCCTTGGTGGTGTAACCACTACAATGATTGAGAGAAACACAACAATTCCTAGCCGCCGCTCGGAAGTGTTTTCAACCGCAAGCGATAACCAGCCTGCTGTAGAGATCCACGTTCTACAAGGTGAGAGAGAGTTCGCAAAGGATAACGTAAGCCTAGGCCAATTCCACCTAATGGGAATTCCACCAGCTCCTCGTGGCGTACCACAAATCGAGGTAACATTCGACATCGATGCAAACGGTATTGTCAACGTGTCTGCAAAGGACAAGGGGACTGGAAAGGAGCAATCCATCAAGATTGAGTCTGACACCTCTCTAACAGAAGATGAAATCCAGGCAAAGATTGCTGAAGCTGAAGAATTCGCAGAGGCTGACAAGCGCCTGAAGGCTCAGGTTGAAATGAGAAACATGGCAGACCAAATCGTTTACCAGACTCGCAGAACTATCGAAGAGGCTGGAGAGAAACTCAGCGATGAAGACAAGGACCCAGTTCTGTCCAAGGTTGACGAATTGGAAGCACTACTTCAGAATGAAGAAGGCGTTGCTAAGGAACTCGATGAAATCGACGAGGCTGCAGTTCAGGCTAAGGTCAAAGAGATCGAAGAGGGAATGCATGCAATCTCTGCTAAGTTGTATGAGGCTGCTGCTGCTGAAATGGCAGAACAAGAAGAGGCTGGCGCTGCACCATCAGATGATGGAGTGGTCGATGCTGACTTCGAAGTGGTCGACGAAGACGAAGACTGATTACCAAATGAATGGGATCGCACTGAATACCAGCATTAGAATTGGTATTACAATCGCTTCTGTAGTTGAGCGCAAGCCAGCGATTAGAGACAACTCTGTACCTCTGTGAAGATGAACCTGCATTCCGATGTCTTTGTTGCCTCTAACTACCAGTAATGAATTAGGAATTGAAGTGTCAATTCCTTCTTCACGCTCGTCATGGGTTCTAGTCTCTACTCTTCCTAAGCAGTATACAGGGTCTCCAGCTGCTAGGACCCAAACTGTCCAGCGCCAGTTACCTGTGCCCCATTTGAACAGTCTATCTCCCATGTTGACTTTGTCCCATGAGTTGGGATCTACGAGGATCCCGCCTGTACCATCGTGGAGTATGAATTCACGTCCACCTGCATCGGTTCTTCTAGTGACCCAACTGCAAGATTCCTTTCCATCACTGTCTTTAGTACAGACTCGTTCTTCTTCTTTCCATCTGTAGTTAACAACACCTTGGACTCTCCTAGAACTACTACCACCAACATCCACCGAGAGGGTCCCTTGAGGACCTGGTCTTACCTGACCAACCAATTCTGCTGGACCAGCTGCGACGCTTCTCACTCTGCTTGATGGTGTATCGATTATGTTGTGCATGAGTTTCCACTTTTTGAAGGCAAAAAATGTCCAAATAATCGAAAAGAGAACTATGCCTATTTTCAACCAGTAACCGATAATCTGTTGAGTATCATCACTATGCCTTGCTGTCAAATCTGATGCCAGCCAAAGCGCTGTCCCAACGAAAATCATACCGTTGATTGAGTAGAGAGTAAATGTCGCAGGAGTAGGTGTACCAACCACATCTGGATGCTCTTCAATCAGCACTCCGTCTTCATTCGGGGCGTATGGATTATCTGGCCAGGTCTCATAACCCGGCGGAGGTAATACCCAATCGTTTTCGTCGACTTCACGAACAGGTCCGTCTGCCGGACCCAAATCACCTGGTGTACCATGAACGAATGGAGAGTTACCCCACCTTTGTTTCAAGTTCTTGATATCATCTGATAGCGATGTAGGTGTGGTTATCATCAGCAATGCAGAGGCTACGATTATGACAGCGAGGGCTATTCTCTGAGCGTCTTCTCTTTCTGTTCTCTCTCCAGGGTCTAGACCTTCTGCGCCAACTGAAAGGATAGAATAGTATCCATCCTCACCAATGATGAACATCTCAATAACGTCGCCCTCATCAATGTACCAATCGTCATAACCCGGGCAAGATCTACTGTATGTCGAGACTTCAGGCCCCATCTCATCATTCCAAGTGATTTCGAATGACTCGCCGCCACTTACAGGGGCTACGGTGAGAATTACGTCTTCGAAAACATCAACATAATCTGAACAATTTTCGCCATCCGAATCATACTCCCAATATCCGTGGACGAGAGTCCCTTCTTGGATTACAACTTCAACAACAGCGAAGACTGCTTCTCCTCCATCTTCCCAGCCGGGACCAAGATTCACCGTCTGCTCATCATCGATTTCATCCAAGTTGTCGACATATTGGCTATCCTCTATCGGAGGAACATCCGGAATGTCTAGACTGATGATTACTGTGACTGTAGCACCAAGAAACATTATCGCAGCAATGACCCAAGGAACAATCCCTTTCCAAGTGTGAGGGAATGTGAATTGGAAAAACCCGTGTTGCAGAGAAGTGTGGTCGATGGACTGCTTACCCTCTGTCATGGTCATACCAAACCTACCGGCGTTAAGATTGAATCGCCTGCCAATTGGTAAATTCGCACTATTTCAGGACAATGTTGAATATACGTCTTTACTGGCTATTAAACATGGCAGACCTGATTGCTATTCTAGAGCAAATGCGCGCATCCAGTGGCAATGCTGATACTGTAGGATTGTCTAATGATGTCATCCTAGATTTCGCATCTAGAGACCCCACTTTGGTACAAGCAATAGAAGAGGCTGAAGTCAGGCAAAAAGAGTTCTCAAGTGAGCATTTGATGATGGATGAATCACACCTAGTATCTCACCTTCAACAAGACTTTGTGAATTTCTATGCTCCAGCAACAATCAATCCATACGTTGCAGTAGCAGCAAGAGGTCCATGGATCGTCACATCTCATGGCGCTGTTGTCCATGACAATGGAGGATATGGTATGCTAGGAGGAGGACATGGCCCTGAAGATATCATTGATGCAATGAGCAAAAATCACGTCATGGCGAACGTAATGACACCTTCAATTTCTCACGCTAGACTTGCTGCTGCGCTGAAGAGGGAACTTGGGCACTCTAGAGACGATTGCCCGTTTACGAAATTTATCTGTATGAACTCTGGCTCTGAATCGATGACTGTTGCAATGAGAATTTGCGATGTCAATTCAAAGAATATGACCGGTCCAGGTGGCCGCCACGAAGGGAAACCTGTGAAACTTATGGCGATTGAGCGCGCTTTCCACGGTAGAACTGACCGCCCAGCACAAATTTCACATTCATGCAAAGGGAAGTACGACAAGGTCCTGAAAACATTCTCAGAAAGAGACAACCTAATTCTGGTTCCATCAAACAACGTCGAAGCTTTGCAAGCCGCCTTCGCAAAAGCCGATGAAGAAGGATACTTCATCGAATCAATGTCAATTGAGCCCGTTCAAGGAGAAGGAAATCCTGGACAATGCATTGACAGAGATTTCTATGATGAGGCAAGGAGACTAACAAATGAACACGGTTCAATGTTAATCGTGGATTCAATCCAAGCAGGAATCAGAGGACAAGGAACCCTTTCCGTAGTTGACTATGAAGGATTCCAAGATGCTGAAGGACCTGACTTAGAGACATGGTCTAAGGCACTAAATGCTGGCCAATATCCACTTTCTGTACTTGGGTTGAACGACAGAGCTGCGGAATTGTATGTTGTTGGAATTTATGGAAATACCATGACAACTAACCCTCGTGCTCTTGAGACTGCAGTTGCCGTATTGGACAAGATCACACCCGAACTAAGACAAAACATTCGTGACAGAGGCCGTGAATTTGTTGAGAAGTTAGAAGCATTAGCAGAAGAGATTCCAGGAACAATCACTCAGGTTCAGGGAACAGGATTGTTACTCTCTGCGGAATTAGACCCTGAAAAGATGAAGGTCGTTGGATTCGATGACGTAGAGGTATGGTGCCGAAAGCAAGGACTTGGCGTTATCCATGGAGGAATTAACGCACTAAGGTACACACCGCATTTCAACATCACAACTGAGGAAGTGGACCTAGTAATCGACGTCACACGCCGTGCAATTAAGCACTTTTCTCAATAATCACTGACCAGTAATCAAGTGGTGAAGAGTCCTTACGTGGATTCCTGTCGCACCGTTCTTGACCATCTTGTTGGTCTTTGCACCCCATGCTGTACCTGCGATGTCAAGGTGTGCCCATGGAATCTGTTCATCAGTTCCAGCCTTGTTAGGGATGAACTGCTTCAGGAATGCTGCTGCTGTGTTTGATCCACCCCAGCGACCTGCCCCTAGGTTTCTGACGTCTGCGATCTTGGAATCTGTCATTTCCTTCTCAAACGCCTTGAACAGAGGCATTGGCCATGCGATTTCTCCACAGTGCTCTCCAGCTTCCTTGATCTTGTTTCTCAAATCATCATCGTTTGACCATAGACCGCTTGCTTCGTGGCCAAGTGCAACGACACAAGCACCGGTTAGAGTTGCCAAATCGATGATGTAAGACGGGTTGAGTTTGGTTCCAGTGTACCATAGTCCGTCAGAAAGAACAAGTCTGCCTTCTGCATCGGTGTTTAGAACTTCAACGGTCTTACCGGAGTATGTCTTGATTACATCACCTGGGCGTTGAGCGTTGGATGATGGCATGTTTTCTGCCATGCATGTAACACCGATTACTCTGTCCTTGTGACCGCTTGCGACCAGTGCCTTCATCAAACCAAAGGTAGTAGCAGAACCGTGCATATCGTACTTCATTTCATCCATTGAGGGCGGTGGCTTTAGTGAGATACCGCCTGTGTCGAATGTGATACCTTTACCAACGATACATGGGCTTGGACCAGGCATATCTGGATTAATTTCGAAGATAACCATGCATGGCTTTCTTGCTGAACCCATACCGACTCCGACCAATCCTCCCATTCCCATCGAAATGGCTTGCTCGTAGTTGATGATTGAAACTTTGACGTTGTCGTGCTCGTTACCGAAAGCGATTGCTTGTTCAGCGAATGCCATAGGGTACAAGTCGTTGGGTGGAGCATTTCCTAAGTCTCTTGCTAGGTAGACACCAGATGCCACTGCTAGAGACAGATTTGCCGACTTCTGAAGGGCCTCGGTCTTGTCGGCTTCACAGGTTACGTGGGCTTCGATTTCGCCGTCATCAGAATCATCATCATCGTCCTTTGATTTGTACTTGTCATAGGCATAATCTCTGAGAATCATTCCTTCTACGAAGGCGCCCATGTGGTCGCCTTCTAGTCCAGAGAACTTGACTGTGATCGTCTTTCCATGGATCTTCGAAAGGCTTGCAGTGACCTTTGCGCCAGCTTCTCGCATCGACTGAAGGTCTGCATCATCTGACTTGCCTAGTCCAATTAGTAATGCCTTACCACCATCTGTTCCTGCAAGTGTCATTGCGGTTCCAGATTTTGCTTTGAAGTCGCCTGCACCTAAGATGGTGTCAATTTGGCTCTTAAGGGCTCTTGGAACTCCTCCTTCGCTGCCGGATGGCATACTTTCACTGTCTTGCCACAATGGAAGAACAAGAGTTCCGTTGATGTTGTCGTTGGTGTTTACTGATACCTGCATTGGCTCACCTAATTGCCCCAATCGTGCATGGCACTTGAAGATGCGCCTAAATCGGCTCATTCCACTAGTTCTGCTTCCAAAGGAACTTCATCGTCCAAATCGAACGGCTTCTCCTCCCTTGACCACCAAAATGCGAATGCTACGACGAAAATTGGTATTGCACCCGCTTGCAGAATCCACAGCAAAGTCTCCACAGACTCGGAGAATAATGTTGTCACTTCGGGGCTTCTGTCCACGCTTTCATTGACCCACTGCGATGAATTAACTGCCCGCTTTTGATAGTGAAGTCGCCATTCTCCTCCTTCTTTGTCAAAGCCGCCGCTAGAAACAGAAACCGAGCTGCTAGCATTTGCTATGAAATTGTCCGATTCCCACAGGACCTTATCGCCATCAACGTATTGGAGTGTTGCGTTTTGTGTACTTGCTCGACCTTGATTCTGAATTGTGAAAGATACTTCCCCGTCGTCTATGCTTAGAGAGTCCACTACTAGACGCGCTCTCCAATACCAAATGTTGTCAATCAGATAGCGCATTACGTCCAACTCTTCGCCGAGTCTTTCGTTAACGTCCTCGAACGTGCCTGGTAGGAATTGGTCATCATCGGTCTCGAAAGTGAAGGTCGGGAATCCCATTACACCATATCCGTAATCTCTGCTTGTTCCGCAATTCGGATAGAGACCTTGGTTTGCGTTTTGGATAGGTATGTCGGAAATACCCGCATTCACTTCTTCCCTAATCCCGTGGAATAATTCCCAATCTGGCGGTTGTTCAGGCCACTTGCCCCAAGGATACAACATAATCCAAACACCTGTGTGCATTGTAACGTACAAATCAGCGTCTTGAACAACAGTATTCATGTAAACTGAGTTAGCTTTAGTTTCAGGCTCACTGAATGGTCCTGTTCCTGGTGCGAATGGATCACTTGGAGAGCAGTCATCCCAATAATGGTCATAATTCCTGTTCAGGTCGATTCCTGTTGGAACTGGTTCACTAGCAAACGGATTTGCAGTAGTAGTTAGATTCTGATTGTGACGTGTGTCGAAGTCGTTTCCATCTGGATTGAGCATTATTAGAATGTGAAGTTCGGTATTTTGGAGTACTTTGATTGCCTCTTCATTTTGTGCATTCCATTCATTGATGTACCATTTTGCTGTTAGCCATGCCAAGGCAGTTCCAAGGTATTCATTTCCGTGATGGCCTCCGTCAATGTAGACTATTTCTTTTGCACTCCCGTTTGCTTTAGTTTCCATTGACCAATCTGAGAGAACCACCATCCAGAGCTCTTTACCCAGGAAAGATTGTCCAATACTCGAAAGTTGAACGATGTCCGGGTTGTCATCAGACCACTGGTTGACCTCTTGCGTCAGTGCAGCCCATGACATGTAGATGTGATTGTCTACAGGTTCACCCGGCCAATTTTGCTCAGCAGATGCTAGCGCAGGGGCGACAATTAGCACCGCCAAGAACACAGCCATCCTGCGCATTGTCACTCCCAAGACTACTTCCTCCATCAATCTGACTGTTCTTTGCTGCTTTGTTTTGAACCTAGGTATATTTCTGGAACAAGAGGGATTTGAATCGAGAAAATCCAACTGTAAAATTAAATTTCCAATTGAGAAATTTCAATTCAAAATATAGGAAAACAGAATGGGTGCAACAATAGTTGCATCTGATTCGATAACATGCATTGGAGTGCTTGGAGCTAATTTACCCCAAGTGATTTTCTCACTAGGTGGTGCACCCGAATAGCCTCCATACGAGGTTGTAGATTCTGAGATCTGAGCAAACCAACCCCAAAGAGGTGCTTCTTCCTGCAGGTCTTGTCTGATCATTGGCACTACACAAATCGGGAAGTCTCCTGCAATCCCACCTCCAATCTGAAGGAATCCAATGGGGTGTTCTGCAGATTTGTACCATTCAGCGAGGTGAATCATGTAATCAACGCCTGTCTTAACCGCAGAGCGGTCAACATCTCCTTTGATACAGTGGGCGGTGAATATATTGCCAAGGGTTGAATCTTCCCAACCCGGAACATAAACAGGTATGCCTGCATCTCTTGCTGCAACCAACCAAGAGTCTGTAATCGGAATTTCTGGCTCTAAATCATCTAAGATTGCCATCAGGTGTTCATGTGGGAAGGCCGATTTAGACTTCCATTGTTTGATTATCTTGTCTTCAATATGGCGAATTGCCTCTCCTTCTGGGATACATGTGTCAGTAACCCGGTTGAAACCCTGTTCGTGCAATTCTGCTTCTTCTTGTTCACTGAGAGTTCGCCAATTTGGGATTTTTTGGTACTTTGAATGGGCAACTAGGTTGAAAACGTCTTCTTCTAGATTAGCCCCTGTGCAGGTTATTGCGTGTATTTTACCAGCCCTAATCAATGGAGCCAAAGAGCGCCCAATTTCAGCAGTGCTCATCGCACCTGCCAAGGTGACCATCAACCGCCCTCCTTCATTGAGAAATTTATCGAGAGATTGAGCACAATCACGCAAAGCGCCCGCATTAAAATGATGGAAGTGACGGTCAACAAAACCTCTGACTCCGCCATTGACCTGCTCGGTTAGGAACCTTTCAACACGCTTCCTTCTATTGATTTCGATTTTTGGAAACTTTTCTCTAATTTCAGATTCAATGGCTTCAATTATTCTTGCAGGGTCGGTGTTTCCACAAGAAAATGCATCGACTGCAAGAAGGCCGGTATCAGAATAGCAGTGAGCGCTAACGTGGCTTTCATCCAGAAGCACAACCGAAGCAAAACCGGGTGGAGAGACCGTCCCGTCAAAACTCTCAATGTGAGAATGTACCCTCCTTGCACCTGAAGCATCTACTGCCTTTTCCATCAGCGCTAGCATCCAATCACCGTCTATGCCAACTGCACCGGTGCAATCCAGCATTATGTGAGAACCGTGTGCCATGTTTTCACCTCAAAGTAGCAATGTGTGCTGCTGCAATTTTTGTTGCAATCATCGCCGCAGTAAATTGAGTTAGAGGAGTGTCCTCTTGAGGAACAATTTCGTTCACGTCAGCGCTAATTACGTTACAATTTGCAAAAACCGTCTCTACCGTTTCAACAACATGCCAGAAAGTTAGTCCGCCTGGAACTGGAGTACCTGTTGCTGGAACCAAAGAGCCATCCAAGCCATCAATATCAACCGTCAAGTGAACTGGCCCATCGATTTTTTTGATTGATTCCAACCATCCTGACCATGCCTTGGCGCCTGTACAGGGGCTCAAGATGTCCCGGGCGAACCAAGTATGGATTCTCTCATCATTATCGATTAAAGTCGCTTCTTGCCGGCAATATGCCCTTATTCCCACCTGATGGACTGCTAGTGCTCCTTCGTCCAAAGACCGAGCTATCGCACAGGCATGTGAATAGGGTTCCCCATCTAACTCATCGCGCAGATCTGCATGTGCATCGATTTGAACCAAAGTCACCTTTTCCGGGCAACCGCGTAATATTCCAGGAAGTATACCATGCTCTCCACCGAGGAAAATTGGGAATGCTCCGCTTTGATAGTGTTTTGAGGCATATTTGCCAATCTCGTCAAGTTGTTCTTGGAGTGTCGCCCCTTCTCCAACCCAAGGCTCAACAGTACGAATAACCCTGCCTGCAGGCAGCTCTTCTTCCAACAAAATATCGTACAATTCGACTTGAGCAGAGGCTTCTATGCAGGCAGCAGGACCCTCTGCAGTTCCTTGACCGTAAGAAGTGGTGAGTTCATATGGGACTGATGCTATTACAACATCAGCATGACCCCC
>JAYYDR010000098.1:0-10924 GCA_036160735.1 Thermoplasmatota archaeon | reverse complement strand
CCTGGGATGAGTGGGATCCAGACCGAGATAGGTGGCACTACGAGGTGGATGCATGATCCATGTCGAGAACCTAATCGGTGGAAAATTCGTAAATGTTGAAGAAAACTTTGACGATATCTCTCCACTCGATTTTTCTGTAATCGCCACAATCCCTCGTACCAAAAACGTAGATGATGCCGTAACAGCTGCAAAAAATGCACTCGAAGGATGGAGTGCCCTTACACTCCATCAGAGATGTGACTGGCTAGACAAGATCGCTGATGAATTAGAAAATCAAATCGATGAAGTAGCTAGGCTCGAAGCACTGGATACCGGAAAACCGATGGAAGTAGCACTAAATGTTGATGCATCAAGGTCGGTTAACAACTTCAGATTTTTTGCTGATTTTGGTCGTTCACTTGAATCTCAAGAATTCAAAATGGATGATGCTACAAATTACGTGATAAGAAAACCAGTTGGAGTAGTAGGTCTGATTTCTCCTTGGAATCTTCCGTTATACCTACTATCATGGAAAATTGCTCCTGCATTGTTAATGGGAAATACAATAATTGCAAAACCGAGTGAAATTACCCCCCTTACGGCTCATTTCCTCGGAAGGTTATGTGTCAAAATCGGATTGCCTGACGGTGTTCTAAACATAGTCCATGGTTATGGGCCTGAAGTTGGTCAAGCAATAGTAGAGCATCCAGAGATCAAAGCTATATCATTCACAGGTGGTACAAGCACTGGAAAAATTGTAGCGGCAACAGCAGCACCGATGTTCAAGAAATTGAGTCTAGAATTAGGTGGCAAAAACGCCTCTATTGTATTGGATGACGCTGATCTGGAGATTGCAGTTCCAGGGGTTCTGCGCTCGTCATTTCTAAATTCCGGACAAATTTGTTTGTGCGGTTCAAGAGTTCTAGTGCACTCCTCAATTTATGAAGAGTTCATCCACAAGTATCTGCAAGGGCTCGAGGAATTCAATATAGGTCCGGTCATAAGTGAACAACATCGCTCGAAAGTCCTTTCATACATCGAATTAGCGAAAGAAGAAGGTGGTAAAATTCTAGCTGGAGGCAATGTTCCAGACAAGGCTGGTGCGTGGATTGAGGCAACAGTAATCGCAGGAGTCTCTCATAAATCTAGGACAGCGACAGAGGAAATCTTCGGACCTGTTGTAACAGTTCACAAATTCGATACAGATGAAGAAGCCATTGAAATGGCAAACTGCACTCAATATGGATTGGCAGGCAGTGTTTGGTCAAAAAACAGAGGTCGTGAAGTAGCCGAAAAAATCGAATCAGGAATGGTTTGGGTCAATACTTGGTTGCATAGAGATTTACGCGTACCATTCGGTGGTGTCAAAGACAGCGGAGTAGGTAGAGAAGGTGGTATGTGGTCTATCGGTTTCTTCTCTGAAGCGGTCAATATTTGCGTCATGGAAGATTGAAGTCTGAGATACTTGTCGCGTAGACGGAGGCAACCCCATGTCAGTACATGCAAATGCCAAGAAAGTCACGACTCACACCCTTCAGGAGATGAAGAGGGCTGGAGAAAAAATCACAATGCTTACCGCATATGATTTCAGCCTTGCCAAACTAGTAGACAGGGGTGGTGTAGACGTAATCCTTGTCGGAGACTCTGCATCAAACGTGATGGCTGGCAGGGATACCACCGTGCCAATGAGCCTTGACCACATGATTTACCACGCCCAGTGCGTGGAAAGGGCTGTTGACCGTGCGTTAATTGTCGTAGATATGCCATTTGGAACATACCAAGGAAATTCCGCTATCGCTTTGGAAAGTGCGATTAGAATCATGAAAGAGTCGAGCGGCCACGCTGTGAAACTAGAAGGCGGTGCAGAAATCGTAGAGAGTATTCAAAGAATTCTAACCGCTGGAATACCTGTTATGGGTCACTTAGGATTAACACCTCAGTCGATATACAAGTTTGGAACATACACCGTTCGAGCAAAAGAAGAGGAAGAAGCTTCGAAATTAATCTCCGATGCAAAACTGCTTGAGGAAGCGGGATGCTTCGCAATCGTTCTAGAAAAAATTCCTGCACACTTAGCAAAACAAGTTAGTGAGGCAATATCGATTCCCACCATCGGAATAGGTGCTGGTCAGGATTGTGACGGTCAGGTATTGGTACTTCACGACATGCTGGGAATTACTACAGATTTCTCCCCTAGATTCCTAAGAAGATATCTCGACTTAGAGAATCAGATTACAGGTGCTGTTGAACAATATTGCTCAGATGTCAGAACTGGTGATTTCCCTAACGAGGAAGAATCATACTAACCAAATGCAGCCACTAGCATCGCACCTGGAAGGATACAGGATGCGATGCCAAACCCATGCCATATTCCATAGCGGAATGGTGGATGATTTCTTTTCGACCATGATGCGCATTGCCAGATCCAAATCAGAAATGGGAATGCTATGTTGAAATAATTCGGTCCAAATGCCCAAAATCCAGCCATTGGTACACATACAATTCCAACACCAAATGCGTGTTCTTTGAAATCTCCTGAGTTAGTTAGTTTAGCCAACAATGGGGCAAAAGGTACGGAAGCAACAAGTGCAACCATCATCGGTGGGAATTTATTCTCATTTAGAGCAAAAACAGAAGCAAAAACTAGGCCAATTGCGAACGCAGCAGGCCATCCGACGTGGCGGAACTTCATGTCTAGCTTCTCCTCCATGCCCAGCCCGACGGGCAGCCGATGAATAGAAGATGCGGAACCTCTTGGTTTGCACATGGCGAATGGAGGCATTGTTGCAGGCTGCCTAGCACCACACCCACCTCACCTTGTTTACGCAGAAAATCCGGAGCAGAACGAACCGGTATCAGAAGGTGGGTGGGAACAACTTCGATGGGGCTATGAAAGGTTGCGAGAATCTTTGAAAGATGTCGATTATGACGTAATTGTAATCCTATCCCCGCACTGGCAAACTTACGTTGGCACCCATTTCATTGGGGTTGAGAAGTGCTCGTCGAAGAGTGTTGACCCAGTATTCCCAAATCTATTTCGATTCAATTATGATTTAGAAATCGACGTAGAATTAGCCAAGGCAATTCATGACCAAGCGAAATCAGAAGGGATGTCGGTCAAGATGATGACTAATCCAGACTTTAGAGTCGATTATGGGACAATTGTGTCTTGCCACATGGTTAGACCAGAATGGGACAAACCAATCGTTTCGATTTCATCGAATCGTAGCCTCTCGTACTACTCTGTTGAAGTTATGCAAGAGATGATGATTGAACTCGGTAAATCAACAGCAAAGGCAATCGAGGCCAGCGGGAAAAAGTGCCTACTCATTGCAAGCAACTCACTCTCACACCGTCACTTCGTAACCGAGACTAATCCACCAGAAGATATGAGCAAAGAGCATATTACAAGTCATGCAATGCACCTTTGGGATATGCGAATGATTGAATTGATGCGTGAAGGCAAGGCTCAACAAATTATCAACGAAATGCCTGAGTTCTGCGAACAGGCAATCGCAGAAACGGATGGTGGAGCTTTAACTTGGTTACTCGCCGCAATGGGAGTTCCAGAAGAGCCTGCAATTTTGCACGGTTACGGGACAATTATTGGCACTGGAAATGCAATTATGGAATGGCCGTGTAGAAACTGGGGTGCTTGAATTGACGGGTGAAGTAATCAAATCACTAATTGTGCCTGCACACCCACACCCTGTTCTTTGCCCAGAAAAAAACGAAGGATGGCAAAGGATAAGGGATGCTTATGATGATGCTAGAAAGCAAATCGAGGAAAGCGACGCTGACCTGATTATCATTTATTCCACACTTTGGCCGAGTGTCATTGGACACCAAATCCAAGCTGACCCTAACCCTGAATGGGTTATGGTAGATGCTGACTTCCATGACTTGGGAAGCATTCACTATTCCTTGAAAATCGACACCGAATTTGCAAAAGCCTGGAATAAATCAAACATCGCAAGAGGGCTTGAATCTAGGACGGTATCTTACCACGGATTCCCGGTTGACGTCGGTTCAGTCGTTGCGTTAGAGTTGTTAAATCCTGATAATCGAATCCCAGCTGTAATTTGTTCGACAAACGTATATTCCAACCGTGCTGAAACAACTGTACTTGCAAAATCATGCATGGACGTGATTAAGGCACAAGGAAAGAAGGCTGTAGCAGTCTCTGTTATGTCATTGTCAAATCGTATGTTTACGGAACCAATCCAGCCGCATGAAGACAGAATACATTCACTGAAGGATGATGAATGGAATCGAAAAATCTTGGAGTTTTTAGAAGAGGGTAGATTGGAAGATGTTGGTCAACTTTCGCGAACAATCCATGACCAAATCAGAGTAAAGAAAGTAGTAGCATTCAAGCCTATGTGGTGGCTTTCAGCAATGAACGGCAATCGCAATGACCTCACTGGAAATGTTCTAGCATACGAGCCAATTCATGGAGCAGGCGCTGCAGTTGTGGTCCTTGACCCCGAATCAAATGGAACTGGAGACAAAGAATACGACGAAGATGATGTAGAATTCTACGGTGGGGACAGAGATGTTCTAGATTCAAAACAGATCTCCGAAAACGAAGCATCATCAAACCATGGTCCAGAACTCTACGACCCGGTTGAAGGTGAAACTGCAGTGAATACCAGCAAAGCACCAAAGCCAGTAGGGGCTTATCCTCACGCTAGAAGGGAAGGTGATTTGATTTACCTTTCAGGAGTTGGTCCTAGGCAACCCGGTGACAATTCAATCCCCGGTGGCCCAATCAAAGATGCGTCGGGTAACCCTCTAAATTATGACATCAAGGCTCAAACAAGAGCCGTTGTAGACAACATCGCTAGAATTCTGGAAGAAGCAGGTTCATCCATTGAGAACGTAATCGATGTTACGTCTTTCTTGGTCGACATGGATAGAGATTTCAAAGGCTACAACGAAGTTTGGGCTGAAACTTTGGGTAAAGTTGGACCTACCAGGACAACATTAGCCATTAGGGCATTGCCAACGCCCATTGCTGTGGAGATGAAAGTCATCGCAAAAGCATAATCTTTTTTTCGGGGATTAATGTTAGCGAAGTGTAGCAATAAATAACTACTCTTGACTGCTCACAAGTGATAACACAGTGTTATAGGTCATAAACCGGAATCGCTGAATATTCGTGAGGAACTTGAATGGACATCAAATCCACAACAGACAAACTTCTGAAGGGGGACATAGGAGGTGTGGTGTCCGATGTCAAATATACAATCGAGAGGTCACTTGGATTAGTTGGTCTAATCATTGTAACAGTTGCAGCAAGCATAGGTTCAGGATTATTCGTCCTACCTTCCTTTGCAGCCGCCATCATGGGGCCAGGTATTTGGCTGGCTTTCCTATTGGCTGGTTTAGTATTCTTGCCGGGAACACTTTCGAAATCAGAATTGGCATCAGCGATGCCAGACAATGGCGGCGCCTACCTCTATCTTGACCGTTCATTCGGACACTTAATCGGGACAATTGGTGGCATGGGACTTTGGGCATCTTTCTTGTTGAAGTCCGCATTTGCTCTAATCGGATTTTCTGCGTACATGTATGCTGTAACTGAATATCTAGAAATCTCAACAAATTCAACGCTACTGATTATGCTTGCATTAGCCCTAATTACCTTCTTGAACATTCTTGGAATAAAGAAAGTGAAGGCCTTTCAAACGCCTATTCTAGCTCTCACAGTCGCACTCATTGTGATTGTCTGTATCATTCAATTATTCGATGCTAATTTCGATTTATCAAGACCGATTGATGGTGCATTTGATGTCACAAAAAATGACCCAGCATTAGTAGCAGAAGCAGCAGCTCTTGTGTTTGTTGCTTACGCAGGAATTTACAAGGCTGGTGCAATTGGTGGAGAGGTAAAGGAACCGGAAAAGAATCTCCACTACGGGATGTTGATTTCTCTATTGGTAATCACAGTCTTCTATGTCATTGTATCAATTGTAATGATGGCATCGGTCGAAGGTGAATGGTGGTTGCAGGACGGAGCACCTAGAGAAGATCCGATCTTTGCCTTCTTTGATGCAGTAGCATCGACAAGGGTAGGAATTATTCTCGCTCTATTAGCGGTTCTTACAATGATATCCGGTGCGCTGTCTGGTTTACTTGCAGCCTCGAGATTCTTGTTCGCAATGGCGAAAGACAAACTTCTTCCCGACTCACTAAGTGAAACAAATAACAAATTTGAGACACCTCATTGGGCAATTATCCTGACAGCAGTTACGATGGCGGTGTGTATCTTGACACTTCCAGTTAAGGATGTGGCTAAACTTGCGTCTGGTTTCCAAATAATGGTCATCGTCGCATTAAACGTGAGCGTTATCGTTCTTAGAAGAGAGGATAATGGTACAGATTGGTACCAGCCGACATTCAAGTCTCCTCTCTATCCCTACGTCCAAATTTTCGGTACTATCGCCGGAGCATACCTTGTGGTAATCATGGGATCAAAGGCGATTATTGGAGCTGCTGCAGCGGTGATAATTGGAGTATCAACATACTACATCTACGGAAAGAATAATTTCGAACCTGCAACAAATCTAGAAGTCGCTGAAGAATGATCAGGATACTCTTGTCCATTCTCCAGTTTCACTAACTAGCCACGAGGTTAACTCACCTGTTGAGTCCACATACCACCCAGTCTTGCCTTGTTCTGTACCGGGTGCTGCTTGCATGACTCCAGTCTTCTTTGCTTCTGCAGCAAGTCTAGCGCGCAGGTCTTCTCCTGATTCCTTCTTCTCGACCTGTGCAGGAGTGGAATCTTCGACGACGGCTTGGGGTTGCTCATTTTGAATTTCATACAAGTCCGAATCCACGTTTTCAGATTCTTCATCTTCTTCAAACTCATCTTCCCATTCATAATCGTCCTGAGATTCTCCCTTCATCCTGCGAATAAGTACAACCATTATCGCAATGAAAAGGAATATTATCATTGAAACCATTGTTAGAGCGGTATTGGAATCACCTAATCCTCCTCCAAACAAAACAGCCTCAACGTCAAAGAATCTCTGTGCGATTAAATCATTCCAGTAAACATTGCAGGAGTGCGAATCTCCGGATTGGTCTATTGATAACTCGTGAGTGTCTGCTGCAAGATGCGATACTGACCCAGCAGTACACTTGATGGTGACCTCATCACTTGGAACTTCAATCCTGTTACCTGCTTGGTCGATTGCATGAATTCTGATAATCATGCTACCCCCTTCTTCTGGATTATTTTCAGAAATTTCAGCGAGTAATCTCACAGGCTCGCCGTGGGATACATTCACAGTTATGTCTGAAACAGCGGAACCGGTTCTCATACGCAGATTCCATTCTCCAGTTTGTCCTCCCTCGACGATCCAATACCCGTCACCCTCTGATGATGGAGTTACAATTCCTAGTGGGTCATCAAATTCAAAATCAACTTCGGATGCTAATGCTGAGTTGCCATGGACATCAGTTGTAGTGATTTGAATTTCAATTCCGTAGCCGCTGTCTACAGAAATTCCTTCATCATGGCTCGTGGAAATATACCTGGGAGTACCAGCAATCACTTCTACATCGGTAATTGCGAATACGCCTTGAGCCATCGCTCTTATCTCATGCATTCCAATTGAGTTTGGCGCCCAATTGTCTCCAGCAAGCCTGACTTCCATTGTCACGTCAACATCATCAATTATCCAAGTGATGGGTACGTTGTCGACTTCGTTACCATACTCGTCCTCGAATACGGGATTTAGAGACAAAACATCATCCGAGGCAACTCTTGTTCCGCTTTGTGGTAGAATTATTCTCGCTAAATCTCCGTGGAGTATTGGTAAAATTTTCTCGGTTTCATGGACGACCTGTGTTTCATTATCGAACCAAACAGCGAAAATAGAGTAGTTACCAATTGGCCCAGGTCTCAATTCATACCAGTCTCCCTGGTCAGTTGGTGATAATTCTGGAGCAATTGTCCATGCTCCATCAACCGAGCGCATGTTTCCAGCCGCATCGTGGGCAGCAATCGATGCAACAATCAAGTCACCAGAACGGAGCACATTTTCCGACAACATGACCTCGATACCACTAATCTCTCCTTGAACGACATTAACGATAATTGTGGATGAAAATCCTTGGTCTTGAACTCCAATTGTCCAATTACCAATCGATGATGGAATCCATTTTACCTTTCCTTGTTCAACGAATAAAGAACCAGTTGGTACAGACCAGTTGGCTAGTGGGATTTCTACTTCACCATTGTTACCCAGAATGTCTGAACGGATTGCTGATAGGGATACTACGGAACCTGCACGTACCTCTGTGCTCTCAATACCAATGCTAAGGCCAGTGGCTTGGGCTGGGAGAACACGAATAGTTCCGCTTCCAAATGCACCCGAACTACTGTTCACACTTACGTTCCAGACACCGGGTGCATTAGCAAAGAATAGTCCCGTTGGAGATATTGTACCATTCTCAACTTGCCATGTGAGAGTGCCTGCTTTGGAGATTCCAACTTCATTTCCGTGGGAATCTTTCGCAATTGGGAATATGTGTTGAGTGGTGCCACTTTGGACCGTTAATCCATATGGAATCTCCAAGGTCGACGGTTGTCCGGGCTCGACATAGAATTGTACTTGAAGTTCTAATTCGAAGTATATTATTCGCAGGATAGCTTGCCCTATTTGGTCGGGTTGCCAAGTCATGTTATCGTGGTCAATGTGACCATTTTGACTTCTGTATGTCAAATCCCCTGACACAGGGTTTCCTGCTCTATCAACTAGGGTTGCGTTGAGATTTATTGTGTCATCAATACTGACGTTTGTTTGATTAAACATGGATCTGATTTCAAACGGATATCCTCTTGTTACCTCAATTGAGGTTGTGGAGTTGACACCTCCACTTTCTGCTGTGATAACTGCAATTCCAATCATTCCAGGTGTGAATAATCCAGTTGAATCAATGTGTCCAGACGTTGTACTCCAATTGACAGCGCTGGAGATAACAGATCCGCCAGAATCTCTGACAGTTGCACTAAGTTGCACAACTTGGTCTGTACTCACGGAGGATTGGTGTTGGTCGATTGTGACGCTTGATGGAGTTGAGGCAATTACCGGCGCAGCGATTTGCACTAGAATTAACCCAATCAGCACAGCAACCGAAAATCTCTTCACCGTTATCCCCAATTTCTCTAAACTTTCAATCGTAGTATAGGTTTCGATTAGTCAGCCCATTCACTCCAATCAGAAGCTCCGGGGTCTCGATACCACCAATTTCCATCCTGGTCTTCACCCCATTCGACGTTGTCTTCATCAACTCGATAGTCAGACATCCAATCTTCCTTGCCGCCGAGAGTTGGAGGCGGTCCTGCAGGTCCAGCGGATGAAGTAGCAGATTCTTCATCATCGTAATCGTCATCATCATCGTCGTCATCATCATCGTAATCAGAACTACCTGAGCGTAGTACCATAACTATGACCACTAGCAATACAATCACGACAAGAATTGCGAGAATTCCACCTGCGTAATACAAGGTTCCACCCGCCTCAAAGAATCCCATGAATGTACCATCAACTTGAATGGTTCCTGATACTTCCTTGTTATGTACAGAGATTGCCACAGTTTGTTCTTCAGCGTCAAGAGTTGTTATTGTCCACTTTCCGTTTTCGACAGCTTTTGCGGTCATTCTTCCTGTCAGTTTCACTTGAGTTTCGGGAGGAACTGGAATTTCATTCTCCCACGCATCAAACGTTCTAACTTCGATATCGAATGATTCTAGTTGCAATACTGACTCTTCAAGAATTGTTAACTCAATTCGGTTTACTGTTTGATGAGCGGAAACAGTCACTGTCCATTCTGCTTGTGCTCCACTTGGTGAGCGGAACTTGTAAGTGTGAACTCCCGCTTTTGTAGCACTCCAATTGTAAACTCCAGCTGAGCCTTCAATCTCAGTTGCAGGAACAGGCTTGTTATCCTTAGTCCATAGCACACTCTCCAGGAATGTGTTTCCATCAGCATCTGTTCCGGTAATTGTTAGCGTGTAGACATCTCCTGCCTTCGCAGTATCTGCAATCACATCGATGTCGACAGTTACAGCACTACCGTAATCAACTGTGATCGTAACAGTCTCGGAAATATTGTATCCAGCGTTAGAAACTGCCCATGCAGTAATCGAATAATTTCCAACAGTGCTTGCTTCCCATACTCCAGAGTTATCGACAATTGTCGATGTGATATCGCTTGTTTCGCCTGAATCTGCGTTAACAATTTCGTATGAAACAATAGATGAATCGATGATATTTCCATCACCGTCTGTCAACTGCGGCAGGAATAGCACACTTTGGTCTGCCGTAATACTCTGCTGTAGTTCCACAGGTTGCAATAATGCGACACTAACCAAGTCACCCACGGCCACCGAAATATCGATTGTCGATTCAAGAGTGATATTCGCATCATTGTATGTCGCTCGCAGGGTGTACATTGTATCAGAAGCAAAGACAGGCCAGAATTCTGTAGATGAACCATAGGTCTTCTCTTGCAGAACACTTTGGTCTGTGTATTGTGCATGTTCGATATTCCACGCGACGTTTGTAGTCCACTTGTTGCCATCTGAATCCATTGCCTTTACCTTGATTGTCACTTGATCGTCAGTGGTCATATTCAATTCAGCATTCTCGGGCTGTTCTACTGAATCAATTACCAAAATCAGAGTGGTAATTACACCTTCAGTAACCTGTACAGAGACACTACTTTGCATTCCTGCATAACTTGCAGAAAGGGTCTTTGTTCCACGACGCTGCGCATCCCAGACCGCTGGTTGCCCTGCGGTAATTGAGCCATCACTAACCGTCCAGTTCTCTTGTGGAATAACTACTGATAGTCTATTGCCCATTACGTCAATTCTTGTGGTGTTCAGCCATACATACTCATCAGCAGTCACAAAGGTCGAGGATGC
>JAYYDR010000097.1:0-6297 GCA_036160735.1 Thermoplasmatota archaeon | reverse complement strand
GAAGTATTATTGAAACCTGCTGGAAAGTGGTTGGCGTCGACAACTGCAACTTTCCAACCCGCGTCTCTAATGTCCACGCTTCCATAAATTGGGATCGGAACCTCACTGCGTTTCTTTGCCATCCATTCACTAATAAGTTCTCTATTATCTTCCAATTTTTTAGTTAGGTCGTGCACAAATGTCATCCAATCACCTCATCTAGTAATGAACCAGCGTCTCCGGTTTTTCTGCTTCTACCGCCATCAAGAATGTGCATCGCTTCAAACAGACCAAGCCCTATTGCGATATCTGGTTGCTTCAAGAGAGCCTTTTCCATGGTAGGGTGGCGTGCAGCGATATCTTCTACTCGCGGCTGTAATTCTGCAAGTACAGCATCGATCATACGTGGGGAAGTTGCTCTTCCTGCTGGTAGTTTTGGCCTACGGACAATTTCTGCGGGCAAATCAGTCAAATCGGCAGCCTTTCTCAGTGCTGCTTTTTCTTCCAAACTCTTTGGTAGCCTCCAGTCGATTGGTAATTTGTTTGAAGCATCTCTGTGACGGTAGCCTAAGAAAGGAACTCTTACCTCCAAACCATGTGCCATTGAGTGCCTGTCGACCAATCTTAACTGGAAGTTAGACAATTGCCCGTGGTCTAATTCAAACTGCAAAAAGTCTTGCAAACTTTCACAATGAGATTTTGGTGAGTGGTCTGCAGCCCACCATTCTTCACCAGTAAGTTCGCTTAGGTTACAATTCAGATCATCTAACCTAGATTGAATTTCATTCGCATGGGCAGACAAATCACGGTACCGAGGATATCCTGCATGTAGTTCATCTGCACCTTGACCGCATAGACCAACTGTTACGGATTCAGACATCTTTGCGAAAAGTGGCTGGAAAAACAAGACTGTTAGGTCGAGGTCTTCGCCATGCCATGCCAAGTCAGGTAAGCGTGAGTTGAAAGAATCCTCTTCTAGGATGTATTGATGATGCTCTAAATCTAAGCTCGATGCGACCAATTCTGCGGCTTGCCAATCAGGGTTATCTTCACTTTCTGCTACAGTCCAGCATGCAGGAACCGGCTGGCCTGCCCTTTGTGCTGCCTCCCTAGCAACAGCACAGACTAGGCTTGAATCGAGTCCGCCTGATAGTACTATTCCTACAGGAACATCGGCCATCAATCGGTCTTTTACACTCTCAACGAAAGTTTCGAGTAATCCCTCTGGGTCATTCCAAGAATCTGTTGGAGCGACAACTTGTTGCTCAAATCTTGCAATGCTAGTCATGGTAGGCTTCCCATCAATCAGCTCCCAAACTTCGACAGTTCCGGGTCTAACCTGGTGCACACCAGCAAACAGTGTTGTTGCATCAAGAGGATATTCCCATGCGATTCTTGCTCTCATTGCAAGGTCATCAATCGCAGGAACGTAATCCTCGTGAGCTCGCAGAGCCTTTGCCTCTGAAGAAAATAATAGCGAGTCTCCAACTAAAGTTCGCATTAATGGCTTGATCCCCATAGCATCTCTAGCCAAGATAAGTTGACCTTCTGACCACAGTGCAAAGGCAAACATACCATCCAACTTAGATATCCACTTGGCATGTGTTGACGCATTTCCTTTACCGGTGTGTAACGACAGAACAACTTCGCTATCACCGTTTGTTGTGTATTGATACATACTATTTTTCAGGCTCAAGTGATTGTATATTTCTCCATTTACAACAGCAACTTTGCCCGGCCCGTATATCGGTTGGGGAGAGCCAACGATGTCAACGATAGCTAGCCTAGTATGGGCTAATCCACAATCGTCATCGCTAAAGATACCTTGACCATCCGGACCTCTGTGGTCCATTAAGGAATTCATACGCGATAATATTGCTTGGTCTGGTTCACCAAGCATTCCGCCTATACCACACATAGATAAGCCTAAACAACTTCATTCAAGATACCTTGCTTTGGTTCAAATCACCAAAGTGGATATACGAACATTGTAACAATAAGCAGAACGAAACCTAACAAAAATGCCAGTAGGTAGGTACTCTGTGGAGGGTCCTTGGAAGGCGCTTCGTCACTCATTCTGTCTCACCTATTCTTACGGGGTACTAGCAGCCATTTCAACATAATGGTCTAGAGCCATGGAAGAAGCATGATAGCAGCACACAGAGGGATTAGCAACATTGTAGCATTATCGTCTATCCATCTGAGCCTCGGCCATTCTGCTGCGACGCACAGTGGAGGCATGAACACAGCCATCCAGATTGGAGTACCTAGTTGATACCAACATGCAATCCAGATTATAGCAAGAAATATTGAGCCCGAAATAAACACTGTTCTAGGAGTGTTACCTTTTCTTCTAACCTCGCCCAAAAACGGGTCGCCAAGCGATAATGAGAGAATTAGAGGCCACACTAATTCAGGATATTCTGACAATGTCAAAAATGTCAATCCAACAGCTAGTCCTCCCCATGCAAGGGCGCTCACTTGCTTTGACTCATAATCACGTTGACCGAAAATTGTGATTCCTAATTTTAGTCTTACAGCCTCACTGAATGCGATTCCAAATGTCAGCAGAGACACTAATTGTAATTCGGTAATCGATGCCAAATCGGACAACTCATCAGCATATTCGTAGTATACCAATGGAATGACCGACATACCGATGTGAAAGGCTCTTCTGAAGAGGTGGCCATACATTCCGCCAACAGAGTGGTCAACTGGATCTGTTAACTCAACTTGATCGCTCACTAAGTTCCCTCAGAGCATCTTCGAGGCCTAACCCCTCTTCAGACATGCGGTTCAAAACCGACTCAAAGTTGGGATTTGAGGTGAGGATGCTTTCGTGCGCCATCAATAGTTGCTGTCTGCTTCTTGCGCGCTTGGATGAATTCCTCTCTTCCAGAGTAGTCACCTGAATGACAAGTTCATCTAATCCATCGCCAGTAATCGTACTTGTTTTGATAATTGGAGGCATGTCATTTGTTAATCCCAATGAAACAGTAAGGTCGTTTACTACTCTGTCAGCGCCGTCTAAGTCTGACTTGTTTACCACAATCAAATCTGCGAGTTCCAACAATCCGGCTTTCTCCGCTTGGATACCATCTCCTCTTGCCGGTCCTTCCACCACAATAATCCTGTTCGCAACCGCTGCGCAGCGCATCTCAGATTGCCCTGCCCCTACTGTCTCAATGAATACGAAATCGAAATCATTTGCAAGCAAATGGTGTGCTAGGCTGCGAACTATAGAAGGTATTGAGCCGCTCGAGGAACGTGTTGCTATGCTGCGCACGTAGATAGAATCCGACTTATTCTTATCGTCAAGAACGCTCAATCTAATTCTGTCTCCAAGCAATGCCCCTCCGCTAAGAGGGGACGTGGGATCTACTGCTAAAACCGCTACTTTATTTTCTGGTGCAAGCCTGTGAAGAATGGCATCAACAATACACGATTTACCTACACCTGGTGGACCCGTAATCGCAATTACGTCGCCGGCAACTCGATCAACTTCCATCTCACCGTTTTCGATTGCAGACAATTGTCTGGCAAGTAAACGGCGGTCCAATCACTCACCCCAATGCCAAGTGGTATCTGATCCCACACCGCAATCTAGTCCTGATGCGTGTTCTACAAACTCAAGAATCTCTGTTGATGGAGTTCCAGGTCCAAAAATTGCCTTAACACCGGCTTTGTACAATGGCGGTCTGTCTGATTCTGGAATTATTCCACCGCCAAAGACAACCACGTCATTTAGACCAGACTCTCTGAGTAAATCGCAAATCTTCGGGAACAAATGACTGTGAGCACCGGACAATGAAGAAAGTCCAACGAATCTAGCATCTTCATCCATTACTGTGCGGACGATTTGCTCAGGAGTTCTTCGCAGCCCAGTGTAAATAACTTCATGACCGCCGTCTCTGAGAGCCCTTGCGACAACTTTTGCGCCACGGTCGTGACCATCAAGTCCGGGCTTTGCAATCACAATGCGCTGTCTGCCTCCCATGTTTGGATGTGTGAGGGGGCGTCTATGAAGTGCTTGCGGTGTAGAAATGCTCACAAAACCAATAAAGACGGTCTAACCTTTTCTCTGTTTGGCGAAAGGCATGATGGGTACCGAAGAGAGACTTAGGGACCTGCGAGCGAGAAAGGCTCGTGTAGAAGCTGGAGGCGGTCAAGCGAGGGTTGATGCTCAGCACAATCGTGGTAAAATGACTGCACGTGAGCGTCTTGAAATGTTACTCGATGAGGGTTCTTTTCAGGAAATCGATGCGCTTGTTGAACACAGATGCAGGGATTTCGATATGGACAAGAACGTAATTCCCGGAGATGGAGTAGTTACAGGCCATGGAACCGTAAATGGAAGAGAAATTTTCGCATTCGCTCAGGATTTCACTGTATATGGTGGAAGCCTAGGAGAAATGCACGGTCTCAAAATTTGCAAAGTTCTGGATATGGCACTGAAGACAGGACGCCCCGTAATCGGATTGAACGACAGTGGAGGTGCCCGTATTCAGGAAGGTGTAGCAAGCCTTGGTTCATACGCTGAAATTTTCTTTAGAAATGTAAGAGCAAGTGGAGTAGTGCCACAAATCAGTGTTATCATGGGCCCATGTGCCGGTGGTGCTGTTTACTCTCCTGCGATTACCGATTTCGTCATCATGGTTGACAAAACTGCTCACATGTTTATCACAGGTCCTGAAGTTATCAAGACTGTTACAAATGAAGAGGTATCTTTCGAAGATCTAGGTGGTGCAAATACACACGGTAGCAAATCTGGTGTCTCTCACTTCACAGCAGAAGACGACCAAGGTGCAATTGACCTCGCTCGTGAACTAGTCGATTTACTTCCAGCAAATAACATGGAAAAACCACCTCAGAAGAAAACTAGTGACTCTCCAAACAGAGTTTGTGAAAACTTGGATTCAATCGTCCCAGAAGACCCTACAAAACCTTACGATGTCAAGGATGTAATCACAGAAATTCTCGATGATGGTGGTTTCCTAGAGGTTCAAGAGAACTGGGCAGGAAACATTGTTGTCGGATTTGGACACCTAAACGGTTCAACTGTTGGAGTTGTGGCTAATCAGCCAAAGATTCTAGCAGGTTGCTTAGACATTGACGCAAGTGACAAAGCAGCCAGATTCGTGAGATTCTGTGACGCATTCAACATTCCGTTGGTCACATTGGAAGACGTGCCAGGATTCTTGCCCGGAACCAACCAGGAATGGGGTGGAATAATCCGCCACGGTGCAAAACTTCTGTACGCATACGCTGAGGCTACCGTGCCAAAATTGACTGTGATTTTACGCAAAGCATACGGTGGAGCATACGATGTAATGTCATCAAAGCACATCAGAGGTGATTACAATGTTGCTTGGCCAAGTGCGGAACTTGCAGTCATGGGTGCAGAGGGTGCTGTCCAAATTATTCACAGGCGGAGATTGCAAAATGCAAGAGACCCAGAAGGTGAAAGAACAAGGCTCATCGAAGACTTTGAAGAAAAGTTTGCAAATCCATACAAGGCTGCTGCACTAGGGTATTTGGACGATGTAATCGAGCCTAACCAAACTCGTGAAAGATTATGCAAGGCGCTAGGAATGCTACTTGACAAAGAGGAACTAAGACCTGCAAGAAAGCACGGCAACATCCCGTTGTGAGTGATTTAGATGGCAAAATACGAAACTCTCAGAATGGCCGCAATCGCTGCAGTTTTGGCGGCTAGTTCGACCAGCGATGACCCAGCTCAGTCTGGCAGAGACCTTGGCGAAGCGTGGGCCCAAGACCACAGACGAATGAACATGGGGATGTCCTCGCTTATGCATCAAAGGAGCTCACGCTCCCCTTGGAGGTGAAAATATGGGCGATACTAGGAAAGTCATTGTCAACGGAGAAGAGTTCGAAGTCGAATTAGAACAAGATGGAGAAAATTGGACTGCAACTGTAGCGGGTGAAACCTTTGAAATCAGGGTTCCAGATGCAGGACCTGCACCAAAACAGCGCAGAGCATCCGGTGGAAAGTCTAAGAAATCAGGAAAGGTTAGTGCAAATATCCCAGGCAAGGTTGTCACTGTAGAAGTTTCAGTGGGCGATGTTGTTGAAGAGGGACAGGTTGTAATGATCCTAGAGGCGATGAAAATGCAGAACGAAATTCAAGCACCTGTTGCGGGAACGGTCACTGAAATTCACTGCGAGGAAGGACAATCGATCGAAGCAAATGTTCCATTGCTGGTAATTACACCTCCCGAAACAGAGAATGAGTAATGAAAAATTACAACCATTAAAAAGTAACAAGTTCGGAGATGACACATATGACAGAAAAACCAG
>JAYYDR010000096.1:0-7501 GCA_036160735.1 Thermoplasmatota archaeon | reverse complement strand
ATTACAGAAAAATCGAGTGGAGAGATATCGTCAAAGTTTTCTTCAACATTTACGAATTTTCCACCGATTAGGTTCTCGACATGGATCATGCATCCACCTCGTAGTGCCACCTATCTCGGTCTGGATCCCACTCATCCCAGGTCGGTATAGTCTCCAATACCGAGTGCAGGTTCTCTGGCACGATTCCGGGTACGATGAATGCTTTTTGTCTGTTTAGAGGGTATGGATTCCTTAACTCAATTCCAAGGCAACCGAGAATTGCTCTTGCGACATACCAAGTAGCTTGAGAATTCCACCCATGTGCTATTTTGATGACCACACCAAGACCATTTGGGTAATCAGAGTGCTCAATTGCCATTCCTAGCAAACCATCAGCACCCTCCTTTGCGATTACCTTGCCATCACCAATTTTCAGTATTGTAGAGTCAAGTCGATTGAAACCACCCACTAAATCAGGATGCTTGCACATAGCCTCCCATATCCAATCTGCATCCTTGTCGCGAACAAGGCCAGCGTATATTTTCGCTAACTCTGAAACGGTATTAGATACGGTTGGAAGACCACATCCATCCTTTGCAATTCTAAGTGGGGACCAATCTTCACCAAGGAATCTTCTGAGTTGTTCCATATACGCTTCGAATACACGGTGAGTAGGGAGAGTGTAACCCGCCCTGTTCCATCCTTTTATTTTGCATCCTGCGAGAATTGCTGCATGCTCACCGCTACATGTATGATACCACCTTCTTGGTCTTCTAACTTGTCTACCAAATTGTATCAGCGGTACATCGACAGGTGTTAGCATCAGTGGCCATTCGGCTTCTGTGAGAAGGGATTGGGCTGCTGCTACGTGCTCAGTGTCGCCGTTGTGACTTGCTACGGCAATCGCTTTCTGTTCCCAAGTGAAATCTTCCAATTCTTTTGTGAAAGCCTTGAGCATAAACGGTTTCATCATTGAGCGACCATAACACAAAACGTTTCCACCGAATGAGTGTATCACCTCATCACCATGGCACCATGCAACAGCACCGTGGATGGTCGTTTCCGAAACTCCATTTCTTCGGTAGTCGACAAGAGGCTCCCATTCTACATCTCTACCGGTTGGAATGCCTTCCACATCTTCACCGAGTGGAGAGTCGGGATAAATCGCTGAACCCGGTTTACCCGGGGAAACTGCCGAGTTCTTGTCGTGCCTCAAACTCATTTCATCACCCCAATAATGGAACTACTTCGCTCCACCAAGCTTCCATATTTCTGATAACTCTCTCACTATCGTGGTTGAAGAAATCGAACCAACACATCAAACGATCGTCTGGGTGGAATCTTTCCAAGACTTGAGCAGCAACCTCTGCTGGATTCCCGATTAGGGCATTGTCTGCAGCCCTCTGAACCTTAGTTGGGTCAAGAGTACCTTCAAGCGCTTTCCAGTACTCTCCTAAAGCGAGTCTAGCCTCTTCCTTTGCAGCGGCTGATTGTTCTTCAGGAGACAAACCCTCCTCAGCGTTCAAGAAAACGAAAGTGGTACGAGGCATGTCTCTTCTTTCCCACTCGCCACCATCAGTATGGTAGAATTTTTTCATCCTCTCGTGAGTCGAATCAATTATTTCAGGTGAAGTAATTGATAGATTGAATACCTTGACCGGCATGAACTTGTTTACGTACTCTTGAGCTCGAGGGTCGTGAGTTCCAGCGATTAGTTCAAGTTGGCTTCTAGGCCATGTTTTTGGTACGATTGAAATCTCTTCAAACTGGTATCTTCTATCTATTAAAATTTCATCTGCATCACTTTCTGCAGCGTTTTGCACAGCAAGCCAATCCTCATCGGAGCGGAAATTATCTCTAGTCAGAACGGTTTTCCGGATATCATTGGAATGGATAGTTTCGCCACTCAACAAACGCAAAAATATCTCGCTAGCCTCCATGAAGATTTGTCCTCTGAGTGCTGGCCAAGATGCCTCTTCTACTGGATTGCGAGGTACTATTCCGTAAGGTCTAGCCATGAACTCAAATCTTCCAGCGCTGAAACCGACATGCAGTTTTCGAGTTGAATCAATGTGGGATAGAAATTGAACCGTGTTGGCTATTCTTTCGGCTTGAGCGATTGGCCCTCCACTAGCAAGTATGCTTACGACGGCAGAGCCAACATCGATATTCTTTGTTCGTCTGAAGGATTCCATTGCTAGTTGACAAAAATCGGTACAAAGGCCGACCTCTCCTTTCCAGTGTGGAACTACAGGTTTGGAATTCATTTGTTGAGTCTCAGTCGACAAATGTGCTTGTGCTATCCAAGCAACTCCGAATCCTAATCGGTCTGCTGCATCTAATTGAGCGTAGTAATTGTTGAACATTTCCGATTCACTCGGAGTGAATCCGTTGTGGTCTGGAGTTTGTGATATCGAGAAGAATATGTCGAACTCCATACAATCCCTCTCCCCAAGGGAGAGGGGCTCGATGTATCAACATCACTGTTGCGAGGTCAGTTTTGAGATTCTCTCTCTAACCGGTTCGGGAACTACTGCTCCTTCTTCCATGAAAACGGTCATGATATCAGATAATTGTACCATAGCCTCGTCGGGCTGGTTAGAAATTTCGGCAAGGTCTGCAAGACCCCATCTAGCAACCAATATACCGGACAACTCCTTCAACTCTGTTGCTATTTCCAAGGAATCAATCAGTAAATTCTGAGCTTGCTCTAACTCTCCAAGAGATGAGTATGAATGTGCGAGGTCTGCCAATGCTTCCATTCGCTCAAACTTTTCAGTTTCTGGAATTATTTCCAACCTCTTCTGAAGATGAAGTTGACTCTTCTCAAAGTCGCCTTCTGATTTTGCGATATGAGCAAGTAACGCGTGACCGTAAATCATTCCCTCCAAATCATCTGCTTCTTCTCTAAGCCTCATCGACCTGTTTGCGAAGAGGCTAGCATCTTCTCCGCCTAGGCTAATCAAAGAAACGTGGTGAAAAATTCCTGCTGCCAATCCGGGCAGCCCTTCTTTTTCAGAAGCAACTCCTAACCCGATCAACTCATCCTTGCTTGCACCTTTGTGCTTCATCAACTCAAACTGACACCAACCTTGGTCTTCCGGATTAGTCGAAACCTTCGCTGCGTGGTCAAGCAGCCTTGCAACGAGGGCATCCCTTCCCAATTCTCTGGCAAGTTCGACAAGATGTAGTGCAAGGCTTGTGTTAACTGAATCAATCATTTTGCCATCTGCAAACATTTCGAGCAATTCTTCAGCCTGAGTTTGATTCATTTCAGTCAATCAATCACCTCAAATTGAGCGCATTCTGCCGCCATCGACAGCAAGAGAAACACCACGTATTCCTCCTGAAATCGGCATGCAAAGATAAGCGATTGCTGCACCAGTTTCAAGTGGGTCAATCAATCTCTCAATCGGTACTTGCGACATCCATCCAGCATGGATTTCCTCGACACTTTTTCCAGTCTTTGCGTTAATTGATGAAGCAAGAGACCCCAATCTATCGGTGTCTGTAAATCCGGGCAGAACGTTGTTGATTGTAATGCAAGTTGGCAATTCACGGGACAGAGATTTGGCCCAAGATGCCATAGCACCTCTGAGAGTATTTGACAACCCGATATTTGGAATTGGTTCCCTAACCGATGTTGAAATGATATTGACAATCCTGCCCATTCCTGCCGCTTCCATCTTTGGGACAAGCCCTCTGACAAGGGTGTGTGAGGCGTGTAGATGACGACGGAATGGAGCTTCAAAATCTTCCACTTGATTGTCTAACAAAGGACCTCCAGGAGGGCCGGCAGCATTGTTGATTAGTATGTGACATTCCTCAATTGTAGAAATAAATTTGTCAATTGCTTTTTTATCCTCTAAATCTAGGCTAATTCCTGTATGCCCGTCACCCTCAAGTTCGCCTACAAGGTCGTGAGGGTTCCTACTAACTGCGGTAACTTTAGCTCCTGCCTTTGCAAGCATTTTTGCAGTCGCCGCTCCGATTCCTTTAGAGGCTCCACACACAATTGCATGCTTACCTTCAAGAGCGCTCGAACTAAACGGAAAGTCACTACCTAGCCAGTCCATACCTAGCCCAATGGTAGCAGGGATTTGAACCTTACAACCAATCTGTTATCGTCTCAATTTGTGTTAACCAATCATCACTAGCAACATCAATTATTGAATAATGGTCACCAGGTAACCAAACCTTCTGTATTTCAACCCCTTTAGCCTTCATTGCTCGTACGTATGATTCTGATTGAGTCCACGGAACATCCACATCTGATTTTCCGTGCATTACAACAACAGATGTCGTTGGAGGATTGTCAACAGGATTAACCCTGCGCCAAGTATCCTCGTTTCCTTCTGGTGTACAACCCATCCACCGTCTGACAGCGTCTCCTCCATCGGATAACTTGGCGTGGTCCGCTGCGACGATATCTGCGATTGGTGATTGAGCGATAGAAAGCCAAGGTTTTCTCTCTGCAACCGCCGCCATAATCAATGCCAGATGACCACCTGCTGAGTGGCCGAGTATCATAGAGCGAACGATGTCAATTCCAGGCAACAGAGCCAGTTGACCCCAAGCTCGCATCACGTCAGATAGTGTGTCCATCCATACACCTTCATCACCAGGCTCCCAACCACGGTATTCGATGTTCCATGCTGCGATTCCTCGCTCTGCTAGATCTTCAGCAATAGGGGCCATCAAATCGAGAGTGAACTTCTTTCTCCAAAATCCACCGTGAATCAACATCACACAAGGCACACCCTCATCCTTCTGGTACGGTGATGGCTCATCTGGCATATACAAATCTGCGAATTGCCAATCCTCTGCTCCCCATTGCATACGGTCAACAGGCAAGTTAACCAACTCAAGGTGTGACTCTACTTCTGTCCCTTGGGAACAGCACAGTCTCTCTCACATTTCTTGAACCTGTCAGGACCATCAGCAATCTTGCCACGCCCAATCCCCAACCAGCGTGAGGTGGCGCGCCGTAGCGGAATCCATCAGTATAAAATGTGAAATCTGCAGGGTCGAGTTCCATGTCACGGAGATTCTGCTCCAGAACGTCGACATTGTGTTCTCTTTGGCCGCCACTTGTCATCTCGTCACGTCCATAGTTCAAATCGAACCCACGCGAGAGTTGTTCACCAGTTGAACCCATTTCACCGGGAATGTGGTGGATGTAGAACGGCTTCATCGACATTGGCCAACGTGGCAAGAAGTGGAATCCCGGATACTTCTCTGCGATTATGTCACAATGAGATGATTCAATGTCGTCTCCCCACGAGATTTCTACTCCCGCATCTTGAATCATTTTGATAGCATCACAGTACTCTATTCGTGGGAATGGGAGACTTGGAACATCTACAGTAATCGGTTCCTCGCCTTGACTCTCTCTGTATTGGTTGATGGTTTCGATGTGTTCTTGGTCATTTTCTGCAACCATCTTCCAAATGTGATGAATCATTCTCTCCTGAACTGCCATCACGTCATCATCGTTCATCCACGCACCTTCTATATCGAATGAAATGAACTCATTCAGGTGGCGGTATGTATCGTGCTTTTCGGCACGGAAAGCAGGCCCAATTTCGAATACTCTCTCCATTCCACCAAGCACGCTCAATTGCTTGTATAATTGTGGAGATTGTGACAAAAATGCAGGCGTATCGAAGTACATCATCGGGAACAAGTTAGTTCCACCTTCAGATGCGGACGCGATAATTTTTGGTGAGTTGATCTCTTTGAATCCTTCAGTGATGAGGTGTTCTCTGCCATATTGCAAAACTCTAGCCCTGAGTGTAAACATCGCATTTACATGAGCTCTTCTTAGGTCTAGGAATCTGTTATCTAGTCTTGTGTCAAGACCGATTGAAACCGTATCTGTAACACCAAGAGGGAGTGGAGTATCTGCCTGAGCGAGAACTGTGAATTTTGAGGCTACCACTTCGTACGACGGCGGAGGTGTTGGCTCGCCTTCTGCTACTTTTGGAGGTCTCTTTTGTGCGACTTCTCCTACAATTTGGACGGTTGATTCACGAGACAGCCCCTGTGCAGTCGCAAGTTCTTCATCGCTTACACCGCCTTCTTTTAGAAACACTTGAACGCGACCTGTTCCGTCACGAATGTCCATGAAACAAATCTTACCTTTGCCCCTATTTGCTTCCATGTAGCCACAAACTTTCACTTCAGTACCGACTAAATCAGCACCATCATTCTGAATTTGGCCTAAAGTGTGCGTTCTGAAAGAGGTGGGATGCCAGACTGTGTCTCTCGCCATGTGTCGATGCGTGAGACATTCTATCATGAAGTCATCGCTGAGCAAAACATAGTATTCATATAGACAAATCTCGGCGGTTTAAATATGACTCAGGAACTATTTTCTTCCGAAAGCGTCGCCTCCGGCCATCCTGACAAGTTGTGCGATGCAATCAGCGATGCGATTGTCGATGCGTGCCTTGCTTTAGACAAAAACGCAAGAGTCGCAGTAGAAACAAGTGTCAAGGGTGGACCCGAAAAGGGGATTATCCTGCTTGCTGGCGAAGTTACACTTGCTGGAGAGCATCCCGATTATGAGGGAATTGCTAGGAGAACTGCAGCAGATATTGGCTATGATTCACACGAAATCGGATTCGATTCAACCTCAGAAAATAGATGTGAAGTTATTCAAAGGATTACAGCACAAGCAGCTAATATTTCGCAGGGAGTAAACAAGTCAGACCAAGGTGCTGGTGACCAAGGAATCATGTTCGGATTTGCTTGTACAGAAACCGAAGGATTCCCGGAGCTAAGCGGCAGATATTTCCCCCTTGCTGCAGCTCTATCTCAGCGCTTAACTCGCAGAATGACAAATGCTCGCATAGATGGAACACTTCCGTGGGCAAGACCTGATGCAAAAAGTCAGGTTACCATTGAATACGAAAACGGAAAACCTCGGAGAGTTCACACAATAGTCATAGCAATTCAACATGACAAGCATCTGAAAGACCAGTTCGGCGGTTCTGAGGAGAAAGAACTTGAATTTGTTCGAAGTGAAATCACAAAGCACGTGGTTGAACATTCCATCCCAGCGTCACTCATCCAAGAACCATACAATCTGATAGTTAACGGAACTGGAAGGTTCGCTGACCCTGGTGGCCCTTATGCAGACGCTGGTGTAACAGGTCGAAAGATTATCGTTGACACATATGGAGGCATGGGCCGACACGGCGGAGGTGCTTTCTCTGGCAAGGATCCTTCAAAGGTCGACAGATCTGCAGCATACGCATCAAGATGGGCTGCAAAGCACGTAGTTGCTGCCGGACTAGCATCAAAGTGTGAAATCCAACTCGCTTACGTGATTGGAGTAGCAAAACCGGTCAGCGTCAGGGCAGAATCTTTCGGAACCTCAAGTTTGTCTGATACAGAATTAACAGCTAAAGTGAATTCAATTTTTGACTTTACACCTAAGTCCATTTCAAGCGAATTAGATTTGCTACGACCTATTTACTCGGTCACGGCTGCAGGAGGTCACTTTGGCAGAACACCT
>JAYYDR010000095.1:0-4060 GCA_036160735.1 Thermoplasmatota archaeon | reverse complement strand
TTGACCCAAATGTCGCTGAACCTTTCATCGGATTTGATGTGGTCAACGAAAATTTCGATTTTTTCAAAAGGTGCTGAAAGGAAGATGTTGATCCCTTCAGGTGAAAGTAGGATTGTACCATAGATTCCATGCGAGTCGCAGAACTCTTTCAGGGGTTCACGCAGTTCCTCAAACTCAGGCATATCAAGGAACTTGTATGCAGAGATATTGGTCCACATGGTTTTCAACTCAAGCCGCTTTCACGCCTTCAGGCCATAGGACTAGGATTAGAGTCTGTCCTCTGGTTCTTGGTGTATGGGTTGTTTCCCTGTCCATCCAAACGATTGAACCCTCCGGATAAGTTCCATCCTCGTCCCAAACTTCGCCTTCCAAGACGAGATAGCATTCTCCACCAGGATGGCTATGTGGCATGAATGCATCAATGTCAACGTCGCTCACAACGTCATAGAGAACTAGCGATAGTGCATCCTCTCTAGCGAGTTTACCCAATCGCACACCAGTGCCGAAATCTCTCCACTTTACGTTCTCGTTAATCCACTCTCTATCGATGTTGAAAGAAAGCCAGTCGCTTAGCCCGTGCCAGAAGACCATGAACAGGCCGAAGTACGGCTAAGGCATGAAACCTGCGGCCCTCAATTCAAAAAGGAGCAGCACAAGCAGGGTGCGTGGTCGAGCCGCTAGCCTTCATCAATATCCCTCCAAGCAATGTTTGGGAGTTGTACATTCTATTCCTGCTAATTCCTGGAATTCTACGAGTATGTTTGCTAGCAAAGCCATTCTTTTCTGTAACCAAGCAACTAGCACCGCACGGAGGTTGGGTTCTCAAGAGATTGAAGGAATTACCAGTCAAAGGATACACTCTACTTGCAATCAATGAGATACTGTCATTCACTCTCCCAATAGTAGTAGTATTACTGTTCAGATTTTGGACAGATCCTCTAGGTTGGGGGTCTTGGAGCGACACCAATATCTTTGGAATGCTATTGCTAATTTGTCTCGCAGTGTTGTGGTTACTTATCGATATCTACAGAATTCTAAGAGTAAGAAGGATGTTGAGAACAATTGAGAAACAGAATATTGACAGGTTGAAGAAAATCGCTGACACCGGATTCAAACTGCGTGGTTGGCTTAGGAAATTCGCTAGACGTGATGAAGAAGAGCCAAAAGAACCGGAACCAGTCACTACTGCTGTTGCAAAAACCTCGCTCAAAACTTGGGGCCTACTCGCCCTAAAAGCAAGAAAGTTCACTCCAGCGGGATTAGTTAGTGCGGTTGCAACAGGCGCTGCGGTAGAACTAACTCGAAGAGGAGCAGGCGTCGTTTCTGACAAAATTGATGATAAAATGCAGGAGGAATTCAACAAATTCTCAGTTGCTACTAGCAATACTGTGTTGCAGATGTTTGTGCGAGATTTCATTCTTGGAATGCTTCCATTAGTGGCATTGTGGCTGATTCCAACCCTTCTGCCTTGAGAAGGTTGAAGGGTTGTATCCAAACCCGTTGCTTTGAGGCACATGGCACTTCTAATCCTCATGCGGCACGGTCAATCCATGTGGAATGCTGCAAATTTGTTTACTGGTTGGGTCGATGTCCCACTCACAAACAAAGGAATCGAGGAAGCGATTAATGGAGGCAAAGAGATTGCATCTGTGCCAATTGATGAGGTTCACGTCTCGACTCTGATTAGAGCGCAGATGACAGCTATGCTCGCTTTAGCACAGCACGATTCTGGAAAAACTCCTATTTTCCAATATTCAGAATCGGGTGATTCTATGAGTGAAAACGAATCTCGAATGGTTGAATGGGCTCAATCAAATGATTCTGGTGAAAATACAATTCCTGTACACGTTTCCTGGCAATTGAACGAGCGAATGTATGGAGACTTACAAGGTCTCGACAAACAGGAAACTAGGGACAAATACGGGGATGAGCAAGTACACATTTGGAGGCGTTCCTATGACGTTCCACCACCGAACGGTGAGTCTCTAGAACTCACTGCGGCGCGAACAATACCTTATTTGCAATCACAAATTATTCCATCATTAGAAGAAGGGAAAAACGTGTTTGTAGCAGCTCATGGAAACAGTCTTCGCTCAGTGGTTATGAGCATCGAAGGTTTATCCAAAGAGGAAGTCCTGAAATTAGAAATTCCTACCGGCCAACCTATCGTTTACGAATGGAATGATGATGGCTGGCAACGCCGGTGATTCTTTGACAAGCCGTGCTTGGATATGGGCACCAGCCCTCTACATTGTGGGTCTGATAGTCATGAATGTGCTGTCGGTTCCGCTTGCTACAGAAACTATGCCAGAAGCATGCCCAGAAAATTCTGGAAATTGTGACCATCGCCAAATCATGATCGATGTCAGCGATGAAGAACTTCACAAAGCGATGGAGAAATGGGTTGACACAAGGGGCTTCACCGCTACTTTCAACGAGTGGCACATTGTTGATAGAACTCTGTTGATGCAATTTCCCGATGACGTGACTTACGAGAATAAATGCGGATACATCGAGGTCAATAGCCAATCTAGATTGGGAGGTGCTGATTTTGGTGTTAATGCAGACAGGTTGGATGATCTAGAATCCTTCTTGAAATCCTATGACTTTGAGACAACGTGTCAGTAAGCTATCCCGTCATCATTGACGAATACGACGTTTACTCCAAGTCCGGCTTTGTGGAAAGCGATTAATTCGAGAGAATGAATTCTATGTCCAGTTGGCGCAACACCTAGGACTTGACGCTTGTCTTTTCTAGAGAACCAAGACTTCTTTTCGCCGATAATTCTCCTTTCTCCCTCAATGTCATCGAACCAAGGAAGTGGTCCTTCTGGAGAGAATTCAATCCCAAGAATAAGGTCGACACCGTCGGTTGATTGTGCGGCGTCAGCATCGGCATGGGATGGAATCGCAGGGCAGTTAGGATGGGTGTGCAGCCAGTGTGTGAATCGTCCAGCCCTTGGCCCTCTATCACTGCCGAATACCTCATCAGTCCACTCTTCAGGTAAATGGTGTACAGAAAAAGAATCACCGCGATTTACCATTTTGGCTTCATGAATCCTGTAGCCTTGTCCAGCGAATAGATTCTTTTTCTGATTGCTTCCCTGAAACTCGACTTCAACCTCGGGTAGGTTTCTCTCAATTGAAACGTCTAGTCCAACCAGTATCTCATCAGGCAAGGCCTTCAAAGCCCAGCCAAGAATATCTTCTAGAATCCTTGCTGGAAAATGTACCTGTGCTACATATTCATCTCGACGATTGTGAGATTCGTCGTTGTAAATAGCGACTGCATCTGCTAACCAGTCGCTCACCATGGCATTGCGAGAAAGAACTACGTCATGAAGAACTCGCAAAACTGGACAATGTTGGCAAACCATTGAAAAACCTCTAGCAATACAACAGCAACATGGCGAAGAAGAAGGGTGGCTTTGGGCGAATCTTCGGTGCCATCACCGGAAGTCCATACGAACGCCTACTCAAACAGGTCGACAAAGTCGTATCCGAAGCAGGCAGCGACAGAGCTCTAGCCAAGACTCTGAGAAAGCTTGTCAAGACGGTTACTCAACAATACGAAGAGGGTAATATCGATGAAGAGGAACATGATTTAGTCATCGAAGCGATTGAAGAAGTAGACCCAGAAGAGCGCTCATTCCCAAAACTCACAGACGATTCAGATGCGTTTTACGATGGAGGAGATATGCCTGATTCTCCAGAGTTAAAACTCGGCAAGCGCAAGAATCTTGACGATTTGATGAAGTCTCAAGGTGACGAATTCACAGGTTCATTTGGACGTGATGAATTCGAAGAATTCAGAAAGAGTATGGCTGCGGATTTCTACGCTGACTCAGACGATGCGATTGCAGCAGGTGACCACCAGCAGGAAATTCGTACGCAAAACAGAGTCTTCGCAGATGTCGATGAAGGCATCAACCAACTCAAGAAACAAATGGCGCAAGACGGTGGTTTCGACGACCCAACAGCCGAAGATGAAGAAGAGGATGAAAACTACTACACTGACGAAGACGGCGTTGAGTGGTGGAAGGACGACGACGGCTATTGG
>JAYYDR010000094.1:0-6226 GCA_036160735.1 Thermoplasmatota archaeon | reverse complement strand
GCTAGAAGCAATGGGAATGTCGTCCTTGGATGACTTATTCGCTGATATTCCTGAGCGTGTAAAAATGACAGATGAACTACCTCTTCCACCTCCACAATCAGAAGAAGAAATCATTGCAGATGCTCGTCGATTGCTTGGAGCGAATGTTGCTCTTGGTGACAGAGTAAGTTTTCTTGGCGCAGGACTGAACAGAAATTACGTCCCTTCCAGTGTCTTCCAACTTGTAACCCGTGGCGAATTCTTGACATCTTACACTCCATACCAACCAGAGGTTAGCCAAGGTATGCTTCAAGCGATGTGGGAATTCCAGACTCTAATCAGTGAACTTGTGGGGCTTGAGGTCGCAAATCTATCCGTTTACGACGTTTCAACTGCTGCGGCTGAAGCTCTTACATGCTCAGTAAGGGTACACAACAGAAAGGCGACTCAAAAGGATACAGTTTACGTTAGCGAGTTAATTCCACCATCTAGAATGTCAGTCATTCACAATTATACACAGGGTGGAGGAATCATCGTAAAGACACTAAAGCACAATTCCGATGGTACTCTAGATTTGAATTCCTTGGAGGAAGCGGCTGGCTCATGTGGCATCTATGTTGAGCAACCTAACCCCTTGGGTATACTCGACGGCGGCCTTACCAGAGTCAAGGAAATCGTTGGAGAGCATACAGCATTCATTGTTGGTGTTGCACCTGTGAGTTTGGGATTGGTAGAGGCACCGGGGAATGACGGGGCAGACATCGTAGTTGGTGAAGGTCAAGCCTTGGGTTCACCAATCACATACGGTGGTCCGTTATACGGAATATTTGCGTGCACAAAGGCATACCTTCGACAAATGCCAGGTAGAATAGTTGGGCGGTCAATCGATGTTGATGGAAAGGAAGCGTTTTGTTTAACACTATCAACCCGTGAACAGCACATTAGAAGACATAGAGCGACATCGAACATCTGTACAAACGAGACCCTAATCGCACTCATGGGTGCGATGCACATGTCTCTTCTTGGTCCAGAGGGATTACAGAAATTAGCACAAAGAAACATGGCAGCATGCCAGTTAGCAAAACAGAAGTTATCTGAGTTGGGAACAATCGCTCTCCCACATCTTACCAGCGCTAACTTCAATGAATTTGTTGTCGAACTTCCGGGTAGCGCTGCAGATTGCTTGGCGTATCTCGACACTCAAGGTTTGATAGGAGGATTCGATTTATCGAATTGGTACCCTGAAAGGAAAAATTGGCTTCTAGTTTCATTCAGTGACCAAACCAAAGCAACAGAAATTGAACTGTTGGCTGCACACCTCGCGGTGTGGTCTGCATCTCTCGTGCAGGAGGTGGCTGCATGAGCCACTTATTCGAGCACAATGGAGCAGGCGGAAGAGGATACTCTCAACCAGATCCTATTGCATCAACCGAGAATATCCAAATTCCGTCATCATTGGTTAGGGCTAATCTTCCAAGGTGGCCAAGATTATCAGAGCCGGAAATGGTACGCCATTACACTTGGCTATCAAGTAGGAACTTTGGAATTGATACTGGATTCTACCCACTCGGTTCCTGTACTATGAAACACAATCCACGCGTTAACGAAGTAATTGCACAGTTACCTGGTATTGCAGATATACACCCATTGCAACCTGAACACCAAATTCAGGGTACTCTTGCCATCTTCCACGAGATGCAGGATATGCTTGGAATCTGTGCTGGAATGGATGCAGTGACTCTACAACCAGTTGCTGGAGCACAAGGAGAATTCACTGCAATACGTTGTATTCAAGAATATTTCAGAAGCAGAGGAGAATTAGGTAGGACCAAGGTAATTGTTCCAGATTCCGCACACGGAACAAATCCAGCAAGCGCATCCATGGCAGGTTTCGAAATCATTGAGATCCCTTCGCAAGAGGACGGGCGACTCGACCTTGATGCGCTAAGAGCCGTTGTTGGAGACGACACAGCCGCTATGATGATTACTAATCCGAGTACGCTTGGTGTCTTTGAACCAGAAATCGCTGAAGCCGCAGAAATCGTTCACAATGCTGGCGGACAAATGTACTATGACGGTGCAAACTTCAACGCAATCCTTGGTCTAACTTCTCCAGGATTGATGGGATTCGATGCTGTTCATTACAACTTACACAAAACATTCAGCCAGCCTCATGGCGGTGGTGGTCCAGGTTCAGGTCCAATTGGAGTGAAGTCCCACTTGGCAGAGTTCCTTCCGGGTCCGGTTGTCAAGAGAAGACCAATTATGCCAAACGACCAAGTTACTGCTGCAAATCAGGAATGGTGGTACCACTGGCATGAGCCAGAAAGCAGCATCGGTAAGGTTCAGCAGTGGCATGGTAACAGCGGCGCTGTTATTCGATGTTGGGCATACTATCGCAGATATGGACGTGGACTGAAGACAATGTCACAACATGCGGTTCTGAATGCAAACTATCTCAGACACAGAATTATCGAAGAAGCAGAGAAGGCAGGGGTTAGACACCAGTTTGTCGATGGTGCTCCTGTAGACGTGGTAAAGCACGAATTCACGATATCAATGGCTCCTATGAAAGAGCAGTGCGGAATCGGTGCAATGGACATCGCAAAGGGACTGCTAGACAAGGGATACATGGCTCCAACGGTTTACTTCCCTCTCATCGTTCCAGAATGTATGATGGTTGAGCCAACTGAAACAGAATCAAAGGAAACCCTTGACGAATTCGCAAAGAAGTTCGTAGAGGTACTACAAGAAGATCCTGAAACTCTACACAATGCTCCTATTACAACAAAGGTTCGAAGAGTCGATGAAGTATATGCTGCAAGAAACCTAACGCTCTCCTATCCATTCGATGAGTGATTTTGAATAGTCATTGATTTGTGGAAGATGTGGAGTAAGATAGCCGATGGAGTGGGAAGAGTTTGACGCTCCCGGTGTGGGACCAAGAATGCTATTTCCAATGGCTTGGTCTTTGTTGCCACTTACTGTAGGGTTAATTCTCCTAGTAAGAAGCGATGGATTATGGCCAACTTCATTTCTGGCAGCGGGAATAATGCTGTCACTTGTCGCAGTTTGGCTTGGAGCGAGTAAGGTACCCGGTAGAGTTGACATGATCAAATTGCTAATTTCTCCATTTGCAGCGTTTTCGTTGTTCTTCCAGCCACCTGAAATAATCCAAGGCATTGTCGCTGTAACCGTATGGGTATTAAATTACAAAACCGCTGTTTTCCTTTCTGAAATATCTCTCAAAGCGTATCGTACGGAGTGGGCTGAAGATATCAGAATACCTGACGTTAAGGGTGCAACTTTTTTCCGAAGGAAATGGGCTGCAAAGCCTCTTTTCAGGGTTGGTCAAAATCTTGTTAGAGGGGTCGTTCACGACGGGAAAGCGATGCTTGAAGCGGATGCTCCCGTGGAATTCCTGCAGGAATAAACCCTATGCACAAATTAGTTCCAAGTTTCTCAAATGGTTTCGTCGCTCAGTCTTTTGTTGGGAAAGAAGTTTGTCAAAAATAGACAACAAAGTGGGAATCTCCGCCATATGTGTGATAGTTTACCGCGCGGTACGTTGAAGAACCACCGTCAATGGCGCATCGTCATGGACGTAACTATACTACTAGGTTCCAAATCAGATATGCCTGTTGCTGAAAAGTGTACTAAGATTCTCGAGCAATTCGGGGTTTCTTACCAACTGCGTGTTGCTAGCGCTCACCGCTCCCCAGCTTTCGTAGAACAGATCGTTCACGATGCTGAAGCAGACGGTTGTACCGTTTTCATCGCTATGGCTGGTTTAGCAGCGGCACTTCCTGGAGCAGTTGCAGCCCTAACTACAAAGCCAGTTATCGGTGTTCCATGCGGCGGCAGAGTTCCTTATGACAGTCTACTATCTATTGCACAGTTACCGCCGGGTGTTCCAGCAGCAACCGTTGGTGTTGACAGAGGGGACAATGCTGGTTATCTAGCAACTCAAATTCTGGCACTTGGCAATGAGACCTACGCTGCTGCTCTAAAGCAGAATAAGCTAGACCAAGTTGCAAGAGTCAAGCAGATGGATGCAGAGGTCAATGGTAGGGATGCTTGATGTTCGATGCAGCATCTTTCATTGAAGAGTCTGCTCAAAAAATGAAGGATGAAATCGACGACACAGCAATCATTGCTTGTAGCGGAGGAGTCGACTCTACAGTTGCTGCAGTTATTGCAAACCAAGCGATTGGCGACAAGTTGCACTGTGTGTACGTAGATACAGGCCTAATGAGGAAAAACGAAACCGAAGAAATTCAAGAAATGCTTGCAGCACACGGCTTGAATTTGACTACAGTATTTGCTGAAGACCGTTACTTTGACGCTCTTGCTGATGTTACAGACCCAGAGAGGAAGAGAAAAATCATTGGTGAATTATTCATTAGAATCTTCGAAGAAGAACAGGCCAAAGTTGGTGCAAAGTACCTAGTTCAAGGCACAATAGCACCAGATTGGATTGAGTCAGGTGGTGGCGTTCGTGACACAATCAAGAGTCACCACAATGTTGGAGGCCTTCCCGAAGACATGACTTTGGAGGTTGTTGAACCTCTACGTGATTTGTACAAGGATGAAGTCAGAGACTTAGCAAGACAACTCGAAATAAGGGTGGCAGACCGCCAACCTTTCCCGGGTCCAGGACTTGCGGTAAGATGCCTAGGTCCACTCACAAAAGAAAGAGTGCACGTAGTTAGAGAGGCTTGTGCTATCGTCGAAGAGGAATTGGAAGCGGCAGCGGCTGAAGGCAAAATGGAAATTCCATGGCAATACTTTGCAGCATTGCTCCCTGTGCGCTCAGTCGGTGTACACGGTGACGTCCGTGCATACGGAGAAACCGTAGTTGTTCGTGCCGTACAATCACTAGACGGTATGTCTGCAAGATACTCAACGATTCCTCATGATGTATTAGCAAAGATCAGTACAAGAATCACTAACACGGTAAAAGGTGCGGTAAACAGAGTTGTCTACGACATTACTCACAAGCCACCTGGTACGATTGAGTGGGAGTGAGATATTCACAATGGGGTCTTGAACCCGATCGCTCGTACGATACACCAACCAACTCTCGCTTCCCATATTGAGAAAGCGCCACCAAGGATTGCACCTGCAACACCAAGCCACCAAATGGCTCCTTCAAGCAGTCCAGATAGGATAATTCCTGCAAGAGCTAGCCCTCCTAGAACCGCTGCAATTCCTAGTTTCAACCGTGCCGCTTTTCCTGCTGCTCCAATATTACACTCCATGTTCTCACCTACTGTTGTGCACTCAGTTTTGCCCTAATTTTCAGGTAGTTGATTTTCATCCAAAGTGACATCTTTGATGTAATTGAAAGTTTGAGTGGTGCGGAGAATACATCTCCGGAGCGTCTAACTATTTCATCAAAAATCTTGGTGTAAGCGTCTAGCATAATTCTTGGTTGGACTCGAGATCGTGGGTCAAGATACTCGAACAAGTGAACTGCTGAGGTTTGGTGTCTCCTAACAACCTCAAGGTACTCTCTCATGAAGGAAGCCCATGATGGATTTTGAGGCAGGTTTGGATTTGATAGGTCTTCAACATCGATGTTATGGGAGGACAATACGTCTTTTGGAAGATAGATTCGACCTCGACCGTAGTCTTCAGAAACATCTCTTAACACGTTGATTAACTGCATCTGAATTCCCAAGTCGATAGCGTGTAGTCTAGCTGCCCTATCTTCATATCCATATATCTCAATGAGAATTAATCCGACTGCGGATGCGACCTTGTAACAGTAGGAACGTAATTCATCCCAGGTATTGCACATTACTGGGAACAAGTCATCTTCCATTCCTTCGATTATTGTCTCAAAGTCCTGAAGCCGGATTGAAAATTTGGTGAAAACATCTTGAAGTGCGATAAATACAGGTTCGTCATTTGCTGAGATGTTACCTTCTTTTGCCTGATGTAGCTTGTTTCTAATTGAAACCAGGGCCATGAGTCTCTGAGTGTGTATCTCATCCGGGTTAGATGGTTCGCTGCCTGAATGCAGTTCCCTTAGGATGAGGTCACGTTGAATGGTCTGTTCAGTTAGTTCATCAGTAATATTGACGGCTGGTTCTTCATCTCCGTCTACGATATCATCCACCCATCGGCACAGGGCGTAAACAGCGTGGACTGCTCTACGCTTTTCCCAACCCAAGGCAGAGAATGAGCTGTAGAATGTGGTTGATGCGTTTTTGCAGATTTGTTGGCACTGCAAATATGCATC
>JAYYDR010000093.1:0-8273 GCA_036160735.1 Thermoplasmatota archaeon | reverse complement strand
AATACTTAGCTACTAGTCCAGAGCGGTTTAACCCATCTTTGTCTGGGTCTTCCATCCCATCATCGATTCCATTACCATCTGAATCTTTCAAAGCTGGGTCCATTACACCACGTGCACCGTATGCACTGTATGTTGAGTTGTCAACCAGCCCTATGACTAGTGCCTCTTCAGAGTATCTAACTTCCCAACCGTCCGGTAACAAATCACCATCTGTATCATCATCCACCGGATTGGTGTTCCATCTGTCCGGAGCTTCTGCTCCATTTGATAGTGTATCGTTGTCTATATCGTATGTGTCATCCTTCAATGAACCTAGTGAGGGGTCAAGTGCCCAGCGACCTTTACAGCCATCACACAATGGATTTGATGGGACAATGAAGTTAGTCATGTTCATCTCATAGACTTCGTATTTCTTCTCTAGAATAAACCCACCAAGCCAGTTCTTCCAAACATATCCTCCATCCTCAAGACCACACTCAATCATTGAATCACATCCCGGAGGTAGCCAAAGGTCGGTTGCAACCCAAAGAGAATGAGATTTTGAGTTGTCTTCAACAGATTCAACTTGCATCTCCCAACCGTCTAGCATTCCATCTGCATCTGTATCATTGATCAATGGGTTAGTTGGATTTTGGAATGGGCGAGGTACGAACAAGACTTCATTGCCGTCGATTAGACCATCACCATCGGTGTCTGAGTTGTTTGCATGTGTCAAGAAGTTGTCTTGGCCAAGAATTACCTCTTCACCATCTTCGAGTCCATCATTGTCTGTGTCATACATGCATGGGCTGGTGAAATACTCTTCTCCGTACCATGAGAAACCGTTCAAAGCCTCAGCTTGGTCTCCCAAACCGTCGCCATCAGTATCTGCATTTGATGCGTTAGATCCAGCGCCACACACTTCGCTAAACTCCTTGAAATCAGACAATCCATCTTCGTCAGTGTCCCAAAGTCCCGGGTCAGATGTAACTCTGACATTCTGTACTCCACGGTTAACAACCAATATGTCCCAACCAATAACTTCGATTCCGTCCTTTAGGCCGTCACCATCGGTGTCGGGATTTAGCGGATCTGTTGAACGTCCATCAATAATTCCATCACCGTCAGAATCCCTTGCATTGTATTCCATCAAATTTGTAAACATCTCATCGATTTCTACAATCTCCATCCAAACATCAAGTCGGCTTTCAATCGTGTCACCTATCTCAACATTGATTGCGTAAACGTATCCATCTACTGGGGCGACCAGCGGAACAATTTGCTGATTTCCACCAGACAGTGTAATTCTTGCTCTTGCAACAGTTTCGTTTACTGTAACCCAATCATCGAGTTCGACATCGATTGCAACCACTAGAGCTATATTTTCTAGTGTGCTATATGTGACTGAACCGTCGCCATCTGCATCGTATCCATCTCTATCAGAATCAATGTCACCATTTGAACCGTCCCTTGGGTCAAGTCCGTTTGTTGCTTCCCAGCCATCAGGCATTCCGTCTTCATCTGTATCTTCGTGCCATGGCGAGGTGAACTTTTCTTCACCGAATGCTATTGCAACTTGGTACTCTTCGATGTTGTTCATTCCGTCCTCATCCCAGTCGCTGTATCCATCAGAATTGTTAGCAGGGTCGAGAATTTGAGATGCTGCTACTGCACCACTTATGGGGTGTTCAGTTGCATCAGAGAAGCAGAACTCGAAGCCATCAGGCATACCGTCACCGTCTGTATCCCAATCCGAGGGACCGTTCATCTGACCATCACCATCCATGTCTTCCTTGAACCACGCAAGTCCGTGTTCAAGAGCGTCTGCAGCGAAAGGTGCAGTTCTGCTGACAGGGTCTAGTAAGTCAACGCCACAATCTTGACCTGTTGCCTTCATTACCATGATGGTTGAATTTGATATTTCGTGAATGTCATCTAGCATGTCGCCATCAGAATCGGCCTTTGTTGGGTCAGTTCCGTATGCCTCTTCTTCTAGATTGAATAACTGGTCATTATCCGAATCTAAAACCTGGTCACAAGAGTACTTGCCATCAGCGTTTGCCAAGTCGTCCCATTCCGGAACGCCATTTTTACCGTCAAAGTGGTCCTCTAAACTCTCAAGCATTGCATCTGTTAGTTCTGGACAATCCCAGTTAGGGGAAAGAGGATCAAACAATGTGTAGTTTCCAGCAGGGTGGAAAACTTCTCTCTTGTATGTGACTTCCCACCTGTCGTTTAGTCCGTCACCATCTGAATCTGCAAGCCTTGGGTTTGTTCCCTCCTCGACTTCTACTGAATTGATTAGACCGTCTCGGTCTGGGTCACCTTTAGGACCGTCATCGGGGTCTGGCCAGGAGTCTTCCTCTTCCTGCTCTTCAGCCCCATCGGAATTGGCTTCACTCGGGTCATTTTCAACGTCATCAGATTCACCGTTGTCCAGTGGGTTCAGACCATTCTCAACTTCCCAGCCGTCTGACATTGTATCTTTATCCGTGTCAGGGTCAAACGGATCTGTTCCGTATTGAGCTTCTACGGCGTCTACTAGGCCATCACCATCTGAGTCCTTTGACTCTCCAGTATCAGAGCCATCACCGATGAGATCATCTTCCGCTGCAGGGTCGAAATCACCTGCCCCTTCACTAGTTTGGAAGAATCCTGATGCCCCTACAAATAGGGAACCGAAAATCATGGTTGATACAATTGCAACGTACGCCATTTGATTGTGTGACATAGACATTTTGATACTCTCCGCTATCTAACCAACGCTTTCCACATCTGTTCCACACATAAACCTTCACGGTAATTGATTTTGACAAATGTCTTTAGTCGAGCGTTAAACACTAGAAATTTCATGTCTAGATTCGAGTTTTATTAGGTCAAAATTATCATCCCTAATTACACTGACCTTCACAGGCCTACCCTCTGACCTTACCCATGCACCAGCAAGGTAACCAACAGTCATCGCAAGACAAGGAATCGTCTCAAATTTCAATTCAATTCCGCCTGATGATTTTAGACCCTTACCTGAAATTGGAGATGAAAGACCTCTTGAGCCAAAAAATGACTCACAACTGTCTATCCAGCCATCGATATCCGCAGCGAGAAATAACTCTTCCCCAGCGATGAACAATCGCTTGCATGCAATCGCTATTGAAAGGAAACCATCTCCAAAATCTGGCCACGAATTTCTTTCATCTTCCCCTATATTTCCAATTAGGCCAGAACAAGCCATTTCCAGTCTCTTGAACATACCGACCGGAAGCAGAAGGTGACCTAATCCATCTATTCGCCATCCCGATTCTAATTCGAGTAGCATTGGTTTTCCCTTTCCGTGCAGTGGTAAAACTGCGTTCGGTTTACTCAGAGGAATAGAGGTTGTTTCTAGATTCAAAACTGTGGTCTGAGGTGATTTTTCTTCCCATAACATCCTGTATCTTGAAGAATTAATTTTCTCTAGTTGTGCTTGTAGTATTCCGGAGAATACGGGGGTCAGCCCTGCTGATTCAAAACTTGGAGGAGAGGTGTTTGGTAGGCCCCATCCGTGGAGTTTCCAACGGGCTTCTAGTGCCGTTTTTACTTTTTTTTTACGGAAAAACCCATTAAAATTCAGGTCAATGTTTTCAAGAAGATATTCTTCTTCATCACATGCGGCGTTGGCCAACTTCCTGCCCATCGGGGCATCGATTACCTCTTCAAAAAATCGCCACCAAGAATCAAGCCCATCAATTCTCCAGAGATACCATTGATTGCCAGTATTGTCGATAATTAAGCCATTTTTTGTTGAAAAAATAGATGCGACATCGCTCATCAATTCAACGTCAAGATGGTTGTTTTCTTCATCGATTAGTGGCATACTATCACAATGGGTAACCGCTCAAGTTATCTTCGTTGAAACAGTAGCGAATTACATGGTAATCTGACTTGAAATCTCGCACATCAAGCTTAACCTTTGAAGGATTTTCATTTTCAAGAAGAACTCGTGCATAGAATCTTGCTACATCAAGCATCTCATCCTTACCCATGCCAACTCTTGTCAACTCTTGTACACCAAGCCTTAGCCCTGAAGGCGACATTGCTTTCGTATCACCAGGAAGCATGTTCATGTTTGTGATTATACCTGCTTGCTCAAGCAAATCAGCGGCCTTTGCCCCAGCGCCTGAATCCAAATCACCGTGTCTTGTCAAAACTTGGTGTGAGGCGGTATAGCCTCTTGATTCAGCCAGCACGTCGAATCCCTCTGCTGCCAGAGCTGCAGCAAATGCCTGTGCGTTGGCAACTGTATTCTTTGACAATTCTTCTCCATATTCGATGAATTCTGACAAAGCAACAACCTTACCCGCAACGTGATGAAGGTGGTAAGAAGAGCATGTTCCGGGGAAGACTGCGTTGTTGAGTTTCCTTTGGAATTTCTCATCTTCAGATGAACTCAAGATGAATCCACCTTGTGGACCTGGGAAGGTTTTGTGCGAAGAGCCAGTCATAATATCCGCCCCTTCGTGAAGTGGGTCTTGGAAACAACCACCTGCAATTAAACCGAGAACGTGAGCACCATCATACATCACCGTTGAGCCTACCTCGTGAGCGGCATCAGCCAACTCCTGAAGTGGAGTTGGAAACAAGAATACAGATTGTCCAAATAGGGCAATAGAAGGTGCAACCTCTCTAATTAAATCCGCTGATGCATCGATATCTGGCTCCATTCTTTCTTCGTCCCAAGGATATGTAGACAAATTGAGATCACGCAGACCTACTGCACCCATTCTCGCATGAGAAATGTGACCCCCATCAGCGGTGGAAACAGCGGTAATCGAGTCACCAGGTTTTGCTAACGCCTTCAATGCAGCAATGTTCGAGACCGTTCCACTTGTTGACTGGATATTTGCGAATGGCACTTTGAACAGTTTCTTTGCTAGATCGATACCAAGAGATTCAATGGTATCAAAGTCCCCACAACCTTGGTAATACCGCTTGTTTGGTAGACCCTCAGCATACCTTCCATGAAGGTCACTTGTCACTATCTTTTGCACCATTGGTGAAACAATGTTCTCACTAGCAATCATCCCCAAACCATCACGATAGAGGTTACCACTATCTTTCACAGCATCTAACACTGTCATAGCATTGGTCATATTTTCTTTGCTCGGAGCCCAGCCACCTTTAGCCTCGGACATGAATATTCCTTGGCGATACGGCCTTTGACACTTTTCAGTATGGGATTACCAAAAACCGTTCAGTTCGGTCGTCGAGGACCCCCGGACCTAGTAGCCCTAGATTGGCGCTCTGAACGGATAGTGTTGTGTGGAATACCTTTTCTTTGGAGATTAGTTGACATTATTTCTCTAGGTCTGTTTGTGCGACCCATTGGTCTGGCTGCTCGCCCTGATTTCCTTTGAATCATCTGATTACGCCCTCTGTATGCAACCGGACCTACTAATCGCTCCATCGCGGGTAGATCTGCTCCTTCTTCCTTCGGACGTTTCAGCCACCAACCTGGAGTTAGATTGCCCATTCTGGCATCTCTTTCCCTCTTCATGGAATTTGCCCTTCGTGCAAGTTTAGGCTTGACCGACCTTTCACTTTCTTTTGAGATAAGGTCCGTCATCCAACCTGGAAACCCAACATCGTAAACCACGCCGTTGATGGTCAGCAACATACCTGATAACAGTAGATGCGTCCCTACGGGAAGTTCTGACCTCTGAAGATTTATTTTGTGACGCTTGACACGTTTAGCGTATGCAACCATTGCTTTCTGATCACGGTGTCTAATTACCTTCATTTGTTGATTACTGAATCTTCTAGCACTCTGATGTAAGAAGATAAGTCCAACCGCGATAGTTATTCCTTCGAGCATGCCAATTTCACCAGTTGCATAAATTCCTAGAAGGATCCAAATTGGTGTTAGTACACCCCAGTGGAAGATTTTCGTGATTACACTAGAAGTAAATCTAGGAGTCATTTTCCTGTTTACAGCGGCTGCTGCGGTTATGAATATGTTAGCGTTTAGCGCTTCATCAACCCCGCCTTTGACCATTAGAGCAGCGACGGGATTTACAGGTGCGTCATTTATCCATTTACGAGAACGTTTGGAAGATTTCTTGGTTAACGCAACCTCCAAAATGTCATCTTCATCATCTGATTTTGGACGGCCGAGAATATTAGCAAGTGCTTTGACCCTTGGGTCGTGAGGGTCTGATTCCTCTAATTCTGTGAGAACACTCAATGCGCTATGCCATTCTCCTTTGTCAACCAAGCAAAGGGCTGCAGCAATCCTAGGAAGAGCCCTTGTCGGATTTTCTCTAACTAATCTGAGAGAGATATCTAGTGCTTCCTTGTGCATATTTTGTGCTCTCAGCAAGGCTACGTGAGTTAACCTTGCAGTTAATGAAATGTTATCTTTATGCATTATACTATCAGTTGGTTGTGGACTCCAAGCACGCAGCATCTTCATCAAATCATTGAGATGGTCAATACAAGGATTGTTCTCCCAATCCCACAGGTCATCCTCGTCAACAGAGCCATTGTATGGGTCAAACCATTCACAAATGAATGCTAACAACTCTGGCTCATCATAACCTTCAGGTTGTTGTAAATTGTGAAGTGCCTCTCTTGCGGCATCGAGTCTTCGGCAAGCAATGTGTCCTGAAGCAATAATCATCCGTGCTTCATCATCATCCCCTCCAGACTGTGCAAGTACTTTCTTTGCCTCTTCAATCGCTGTTGGCCACAAACCTCGTAATGCCATTTCAACCATTCTAGCACGGCTTTTTGCTAATCTTACAATAGCCTCATCCTCGCCAATGGACCGATTTTGGAATCTGACTAGGGCGTCGAGGTCGTTGTTTTGGGCAGATTCTTCAACCAAATCGAACATCCAGTTGCCACCACCGCTCATGATTGCACCCTCACGCCTTTGGTCTGGATTCAAATCGAATTTCAAGTTTCGAAGAGGATTGAACTTCGAGATAGATAGTACCCATGTAAGTAGGAAAATCGTTTGACCAACAGCGATGAATATCCATGTAACTAATAGACGATATTCCTCGTCGAAACCTCGACCCTCAAACCATTCAATAAACGGCATTAAATCGCCAAATTCCTTGTAACATACCAAAATCAACAACAGTGCAGTATACCCACTAAATCCAGCGAATGCAAAGTACAAAACACGCGCTTGTGCTTTATCCTCAGAGCGTATTTCTCTGGGTGTAGCGAGTAGAACACCACCCAATCCTCCGAATGCTTGACCCCCTAGGAACAAGTTTCTAATCAATTCAAAAATGAACGCGAGACCAACGATTGCGATGTTCAAAGATAAATAAGCGGCGAGAACCTCAGGTAGACTCTTCAATGCCTCCCATTCTGCAAGAAGCGGGTTTTCTTGAATTTGCAGATATACTTGATGCCCAAGAATACCGCCATAATTCAAAATTTCCTCCGAGTTTGCTGGATTGTTAATCATTACCAATGCAACGGTTACGATGCCATTGATTGCGGTTATTGGCATAGTGATTAGGAATAACATAAGAATGAATGCGAATGCTCTTCCAACAAAACCCAGCTTCTTGGCATCGATTGGGTTTGGCTTACCTAGCCACGTACGGAATTTTCCAACCATAAGCATGTTCCAAGAAGCACCCATAATTCTCCCATATGCAAGGATTGTTGGACCCATGAATACTAAACCTGCAACTGCCAATGCCAGGGGCTTTTGAGAAGGGTCAATTCTCGGGAGAAGAAGCAGGTATGTGCCGACTGATGCTGCCAGTAGGCCAACAAATGTACCAGTTCTCCTGAAAAATAGTTTTACAAATTTATTTTTTGTAACTCCGATTCTTTTTCCTACCAACTGGCCATTGAGTGATTCCCAAGGAGAAATCAAAATGGGAATTAAAACCAAAATTCCCATGAGCAAGAGGTTTGGAAGGTAATACACTTGTGCATCGAAGATCAACTCAGAAATTAGTAGCAAGACACCAGTCATTGCCATCATGTACAATGCTATACCAAATCCAACGTTGGGTAGGCTGAGTAATTTCTTGACACCACCACGCCCCTTGGTTAAACTGTGAACCTCATACAAACCATCATCTATCTCAAAACCAACCTGTAATCCAGACAACTGGGTTGGAATCATCCACTTCCACAAAACGAGTGCGGTTACCAAGGCAACGAGGAATGGAATTGCGTGTTCAATTGAGAGGTTTGCAGGGTTCTCTACAGTACCAGCACTTGCCAATGGCAGCATAACCACTGACAATACAATGGCTATCAGGGGCGCCCTCATCAAACGAGCC
>JAYYDR010000092.1:0-8968 GCA_036160735.1 Thermoplasmatota archaeon | reverse complement strand
CTCAACCCTCTACAACACCATTGTCCAGAGATATGCCTCGAGGAGAAAATATCCTAGTTTCGGAGCACTCATTACCAAAATATGTTGGAAAAATAGCTCTAAAGAGCGTTCACGGCAAATATCTCAGCGCGCAGCCCGATGGTCGAGCTGAGTGGAATCGCGACATCGCAAGTGAGTGGGAATATTTCCATTTAGAGAAACGGCAGGGTGGTAAAATCACACTCAAGGGTGCGCACGGAATGTACGTTTCAGCACAACCTGGCGGGGAGGTGCAAATCAATCGCCAAGCTGCACCACCAACTGGCTGGGAGGAGTTCACAGTCGAAGACCGTGGCAACAATGTAATCTGTTTGAAGTCCGTACATTGGAAATACCTGAGCGCACAGATGGATGGAACAGCGCAATGGAATCGTGACAGTGCACCCAAAGGTGGCTGGGAAGAATTCCAGATAGTGCAACCAGGGACGCCAGGTGGCCAAGCCTCTGACGCAGCGACTGAAATTCAAGAGCAAGCCCCCGCCGAGAGTAAAGAATCCATTGAAATGTTGGAGGCCGTAGCCGGCAAGCCTGTTCGTTTCAAAATCAAGAACCGTCCAAGCAGTAACGATGCTTGGGTCGGCATCTATCCCGTCCATATATTCAGCAACGAAGACCACGGAGCGCAAAACGTTCGATGGAAATGGCTTCGCGATATCGATGTGAACAATGCATCATTACCAAAACAAGCGGCAGGCAGTTACAGCATCCGAGTATTCTCAGATGGAGGATATACACTACACGAAAGGAAAGATTTCACTGTTGAAGCTGTACCACTTGACCCAGTCGCCGTAAAATCAACCAGGAAAAAGGCATGGGTCGCTTTAGCCATTGGTTTATTGTTACTCGCTCCAGGAATTCCCCTCTTTATCATGGGCCTAGGTGGAGGATTCCAGTATGAGGCGGTGTCTTCTGGAACTTTCGAAATCATAGATGCGGACGGACAAGGAGACTTTGGGTTTGAGATTTTCATTGAGGGGGTGGCAGGTGATTTTGATGGAAACGGTTTCCATGATTACTGTGAAAATGTTGGCATCAGCGCCAATCATACTGGCGGTTGGTTTACCACTGGACCACACGATGAGAATGTGGCCGGAAATCCTCCAGATGAAAGTAGAGAAGTGTTTTACAAGGAAATTTCTGGCGAAGGCAGCGGAGACTGCGTTTCTCACCATAATCCAGAACAAGCAAGTCACAACGGAGTTCAACTCGTCAAAATAGGACGAGCCTGCAAAGACTGTATGAACGGCACTACAACTATCACTGCACAAAATCAAGAAGGTAATGAGATCTTGATGTGGATTAGAACCGAAGAAAACCAAGAAAAACTTGGAATGCTAATCCCAGGCGCCATAATGATGGGTTTTGGCGCATTGACTGTGATTGGGTCTTTGGGTCTCCTCGCAAAAACGCGTGGCTCAAATGGCCGAGGCAGGGCTACTTATGCCGATTCAAGTCACATCTCTGGAACCCCATCCGATGCTGGAAATTGGTTTGCGGAAGTTTCCAAACAGTCCAAGGTGATTGAAGAACAAATAGCGAGTGGCGAGAAACTGAGTAATCACGAGCGAGTTATGGAGGAAATGAAGTTCCCTGATAAGGCAAAAGTCGAATTTGACATAAAACAAGGTAGTTCTTTGTGGAAATGGTGTTCTCATTTGTTCAATGACCCTGCAAAATCAGCGATTATTGCAGGGGAGTTAGGCTTGCAGGTTGGAGGAGCTGGATACGACTTTGAAGGCAAATGGAAAGACAAGGGACTGTTTGCATACCACACAGGAAAGTATGCTGGCTGTGCTTACTTTGGAACTGGAGGCACTGCTGATGAAGAACTCCAACAAAAAGGTGGGAAGGACAAATATCGCCTTTGGGAAGTCAATGACCCTAACATGCCAAATTCGGTACGTGAAAAGTGGCGTAAAATTGAGACTACTCTTGCCAGAAGCTACTACTTGTTCCCACCAACTAAAAACTGATTGATTGAGGTTCAATCATGCTTTTTTTCACCCATTGGTAAAGGCCAGGGCCTCTCTTCATTATCCCAATTTGCCCACTCAAGAACCCACGGTTCTATGAAAGGCTCCAAGTCATATCCCAAGTCTTTCATCACTTCAGCTGGTGGGGCGACTCCGCCTTTGAACCGAATACCTGCACGCAGAAGTGCAGAGGATTTGACCTCATTTTTTTGCTCAATAGTTTGTTGGAAGTAGTAGAACTTCTCATCGAATCCAACAATTTTCGAGCGCACAGTGGCCTTTCTAAACGGTGCGAGACGCTTTCTGTAACGGATTGTCGAACCACCGATTACAAACGCATACTTGTTTTTTCTAACATATTTGAACAATCCAATTTTGAATGCAATATCGTATCTTGCAAGGTCACAAAATACGAGATGGCGGCCATTGTTTACTTCTGGATAAACGTCGATATCCCCTAAGCCAGGACGGAAACTCCAGTGATATTCCCGATTGATATCGAACGATTGTTTCTTGCGAAACAAGTTTCCAATTACCATCTTCAATAATCGATGATAAGGGTACATGACCAATCACCAGTTAGGTTGGCTAGTAAATCAGTAGTCGCCTTCAACTCTTGGAGCCAAGAAGTATTCGACGTGACCTGCACCATCTGCAAAGTCAAAAGTCAACTTCAGAGGGAAGTTTTCTCCGAATCTTAGGTTGACATTCTCGATGCCTTGGAAGATCTTTGCTAGTGGAGTTAGGTAGGTCAGGGAGTACTGTGAGCGTGCTGCTTCTTTGCAGTCGATTGCGTGTAGGTCGTCCTTTGTGAAGTCTAAGTTCACAGAGTCTGTGGAACCCTTGACGTTGACCGTGAATGTATCTTCTGTCAATGATAGGTTGACCAAATCTCCAACCAACTTTGCCGCCCTTAGGGCTTGAGCTAACTCTGAACCACCGATTGTTACTCCACATGGAAGTTCCAACGAAGGTACGTTCGGAGGATTCAGAGTTGAGTTGTCAAGAGGCCTCAAGTTCAGGTCAATTCTTCCAATGTGGATTGTTGCTTGACCCGATTCGTCATTGTATGCCAACTCGACCATGTCACCTGCTCCTGCTACAGATAGGAACTGGTGCATCTTTCTCATTTCTAGACCAAGTTTTGTTTCATCGACTTCCCAAGTTTCGAAGGCTGCACTATCCACGTCCATCTTTATCATGGCAACGTGTGAAGGGTCAACAACCCTTACAGATAGTCCATCTTCTCCAAAGTCAAGTCTTGCCTCCTCAACTACGACACCAAGTGTTTCAACAATCGTTCGCATGAGTTCTTGTCGGGCTGTGACGTTCAACATGAGAGCACCCCTATGGCTCATTTGCGAATTGGGAGGCTTATGAACCTTCTAATCAGAATCAGGAAAAAACGCGCGAGTAAGGGGTGTATTTAGCCATCGAATATCGATGACAAGGTTTCATGAAGGTGTGCAAATTGGGAGTTTCATGGCAGATGTGAAACCACTGCTCAAGGAAGACGGAACACCTTACAAGGTAGCTGTTCTCATTCCAACAATCAACAATGCTGACGAGTTGGACATCGTTCTAGAAAGGCTCAGCAAACAAACCTATCCTGATTTCGAGATTGTGATTTCGGATTCCAAATCTAAAGACCACACAAAGCAGGTCTGTGAGAAGTATGGAGCAACATGGATTGATGACCCGTCCCGCAATCGTGCAAATGCGTGTAACTTTGCTCTAGAACAGATGGACCACGACCTTGTTTTATTCACCGATGATGACACTATTCCACCGCTTGATTGGGTCGAGAAACTAGTTCGCTGGTTCGAAGACCCAGAGGTCGGAGCGGTCGGTGGACCTAACTTCGCACCGGACGAAGACCCGTTTGGAGCAAAGTGTGCGGATGTTGCTTTCTGTACGAAATTCATGACCGCTGGAACAAGATACGGTGCGCAGCCAAAAGGAAAATTGGTTCCGATCACCCACAACCCAGGAGTGAATTGTGCTCATAGAATGGCTAACCTAAGAGAAGTTGGATTCTTTGAGGATGGTTGCATTGGAGCAGAGGACGTTGTTCTCGATGCAAAGATTCAGCGTGCTGGACACAAGTTGTTCATCGACCCAGAGAACGTTATGCCTCACCGCAGACGCAGGCCATTCAAGCCATACATGAAGCAGATGAGAAACTACGGCTACACCCGAATGGTCGCAAATAAGCGCTGGCCTGAAATTGCTGAGTGGTCGCACACCGCAATCGGATTCTTCCCGTGGATCGTAGTTGCAGCAGCGATTAGCGTAATTTTCGGAGCTGCAACAGGTGGAGCAGCAGCAGATACTTGGTTCACGCTTTCAGGTGATTGGGACATCTCCCGAATCGCCTTCCACATCCCTGCTGGTTTAGGTGCGGTGTATATCGGAATTTGCTGGCTAGGTGCTGCGATTGGAACAAGCCCACATCGAAGCATTGGCACTGTTTTCCTAGCACCTCTATTCGTGTTCTTAGCGCACTGGGCATACGGTGCTGGAGTCAACAAGGCGTGGAAGGAAATTCGCAAGACCGGCGGAAGTGCTGGAGTCGGTGAACAAATCGACGATAGAATACGAACTGCTTGACTAGGTTTATCCGGACCCCGATTTAGGGAGGTCCATGGGGCAAAGATTCAGAGATAGAATCGATGCTCCTGATGATACAAACGACGCTAGAGAAATCTGGATGTTAATCAGAAGTTGGTTGACAATTTTCCGTGTAGTATTAGTCATTGCAATAATTATCGTGGCTGAGATCTTCGAGGAGGTTACACTCCTCAATTTCTCCCTATCTGTATGGGCAATAGTAGTCGGCTTCCCACTATTCCTTCTCGTTTCAATGATTATCATTCAAGGTGACAAGCGATTTGCTCCTGACTTAGAAGAGAAGCGACGTATTCGAATGAAGGATAGCTAATCAACGCTGACCTGTCTGAATCTGCCACTGGCTTGCATAGACACCATTGTTCTCGATTAACGCCTCGTGAGTTCCTCTCTCAACAATTGCTCCATCAACCATCGAAATAATCTCTTCAGCACTGCGAATAGTGGAGAGTCTGTGAGCAACAGCGATTGTTGTTCTGCTACCGCCGCTTGCGATTAGATTCTCTTGGATTCTCTTCTCTGTTTCAGCATCCAATGCACTTGATGCTTCGTCAAGAACAAGTAGGCTAGGATTCTTCAGAAGTGCACGTGCTAGTGAAACCCTTGCTCTCTGTCCACCGGACAACTTGGTTCCTCTGTCTCCAACCATTGTTTCTAGACCGTCTTCAAAGTCGTTGACGAAGTCTGCTGCACCGGCCAATTCTAGTGCCCTCATTATCTCTTCATCATCCGATTCCCTGTTGTAAGCGACGTTCTGCTTTAGTGTACCGAAGAATAGGAATGGCTCTTGACTTACGAATCCCATTCCTGCACGGACAGAATCCAAAGTCAAGTCTTGAACGTCTACACCATTAACCATTACAGTTCCTTCTTGCGGCTCATAGTACCGCATTAGCAACTTCAGAATAGTTGTCTTTCCTGCACCTGTGTGACCCATCACCCCGAGGAATTCTCCTGCATTTACCTTGAAGGAAATTCCTGCTAGAACCTTTGTAGAGGTGCCTGGATACGTAAAATGAACGTTGTCAAATTCGATTGAAGTAATTGGACCATCCAATTCCTTAGCATCCTCTTTGTCGTTAATCGTAGGCTCTAAATCTACCAAAGCGAAGACTCTGCGAGCGCTCGCTTCTCCCTTTTGCAACTGATTGACTAGCATTCCAAAGATGAACATCGGCATGGTCATTCTGGTTGAAATCAAAAGGAAGGTGACCAACTGACCGGTGGTGATGTCTCCGGACTTTGTTAGGTATCCACCAACAGTTACAAGGAGACCAAACGCAATACCAGCAATACCGTACAGTCCAGGCAGGAATCGGTTTCTGTCTTTGCTGGCACCGATTGCTTGGTCTCTGTATGCGGTTGATTCTTCATCAACTCTGTTTGCTTCCCATTCCTGAGCGTTGTAGGCTTGTACTACAGAAATACCGGAAATTACGTTCTCGAGAACCGCTGTGATATCCCCAGTAGACTCTCTTTGCTGGCGGTATTTCCTCTGAACTCTTGTTGAGAAGAGATAGACCAGCGGAATGATTAGAAGTAGCGGAGCAAATAGAACAGCTGCTAATTTCCAACTCATCAAAACCAGAATCAAAAACGCAGTACCGAAAGTGACAATGATTCTAATTATTGATGTAGAAGCATCACTGATTACGTCTTCTAATTGATTCACGTCAGCAGATAAAACGCTCATCAGTTGACCTGTTTGTCGTAAATCATAGTACGATGCCTCCATGTCAATTAGAGACCTTGTAGCATCTAGACGTAAATCGTGTTGAACCTTGTAACCTAGCGTCTGCCAACAATATTCACTTATTCCTTGGAACACTGCTAGGCTAGCAAAACCTAAGAAAATCAGTAGGCCATAACCGATTGCAAGGTTATCTGTAATCAAAGGGAATAGGCTGTCGTCTAGGAGATCTCTCATACCTCCAAAGAATCCTTCAGTGTCATTGCCAGCGTAGTAATCCACTGCGAATCCAATGAATACAAACGGAAGTAAATCAGCGAACCTAGCCATTCCGTTGGCCAATATACCAGTTAGAGCACGCTTCTTGTATTGAAGACCGTAAGGTATAACTCGCCAAATTTGCTTACCGAGTATCTCTACCTTCGCCGAATTCAACTCTTCAGGCGAGAGATGGTCGTATTGGGCTGAACGAGGATTTCCTGCTCCCATATTTGCCCGTTTAGTCCAAAGATTATGAAGGTGCGTAATATCATAACATTCATCCCCTACTGTGTACAAGAGAATAACATGCGTGCGGTTGCCTTGGTCGGATTGCTAATTTTATCTTCGTTTGGAACAGTTGCTGCATGGCAACCACAAACCCAGAGTGGAGAAACTATCGGCTTACTGAATGGAAATGTCGATTCAATTCCAATCGACCAAATGCCACAAGTCCCTCAGTATGGATTCTGGATGCTCACTCGAGAATATCCAGTTCCCTCAGCATGGGTACATGATTTGGCTGACGCTGGAGTGGAATGCTGGTCGTTCTTACCACAGTCTGCATTCCATTGTGAATTGAGCGGACACACACCTGCACAATTAGAAAAATTGGAGGTAAACGGCATGATCAAAATGCCGCCTTCCGCAAAATTACATCCGGACCTATTGCCTTCCCTTGAAGGAAAAATGACATCATGGATGATGACGAAAGGATTTGGAATGGTAAGCGTAGTTCTTTCTGGAGACGAGTTACCTGAAGACATTCACCATAGAGGAGACATCGAAGTGTTGTATCACAATTACAGATGGGCAACACTGGAGGTTAGAACCAGTGGAGTACATTGGTTATCTGAGCAATCAGAAGTGGAATGGATTGAACCCAAGTTTGAGAGAATCCTCTACAATGATGTTGCTGATGGCGTAATTGCAGCTGATGTTCTAAGGAATGCAACACAAATGGCTGGAATCAATTCAGCTTGGAACGCATTGGACGGGACTGGAATAATCGTTGCAGTCTCTGATACTGGTCTTGACAACGGTGTGAATAATACTAACATGCACCCAGATTTCAAAGACCACATAGTTGGAATTCACTCCTACGGAATAAAAAACAGTGCGCGCAGTTGGGTAAATGCACCTTACAACGACGGAGCTTCTGACCTTGATTCGGGACACGGCACCCACGTTGCAGGTTCAGTACTAGGAGATGGCACCCAATCCTCCGGAGCGATTACAGGAATAGCTCCTGAAGCAAGATTGTACATGCAGGCGACCCAAGTTTACACCGATTGGACTACAGCAGCAGAGAATAATTTCGGTTATACAGATGACTACACGCTAATGGGAATTCCCGATGACTTATCCACAATGTTCGATGATGCTGCTGCAAACGGCTCACACATTCATACAAATTCGTGGGGTGCTCCGGTGGCTGGACAATACAACGCGAATTCAATGCAGGCTGACCATTCTGCAAGAAATCATAGTGGAATGCTGATATTGTTTGCAGCAGGGAATTCCGGAGTCGATTCCAATAGTGACGGCGAGATTGACGACGACAGCATCGGTTCGCCTGCAACATCAAAGAACGTTCTAACAGTGGGTGCTTCTGAAAATGATAGAGGGACCCAAATTTCAAACACATGGGGACAATGGTTCGGTTATTCAACAGACCCAATAAATTCTGACAAGATTGCAAACAATACAGAAGGAATGGCTGCATTTTCAAGCCGTGGACCGGTAGATGATGGACGGTTGAAGCCTGACATCTCTGCCCCAGGTACGTTCATTCTTTCAGCGAAAAGTAGGTCTACTACACAAACTGGCTGGCTAGCCCACTCCAACACTGATTACACATACATGGGAGGAACAAGTATGGCTACGCCTCTAACCGCAGGCGCAGCCGCTTTACTATACCAACACCTAGACAGTAACCTTGGCCACTCTGACCCAACCAGTTCCCTGCTAAAGGCGATTATTGCATCAAGTGCTAGAGACATGAATGGCCAATATGGATCGTCCACAAATGGTGCTGGAGAAGCAGCTCCAAACTATCACGAGGGTTGGGGCCTCCTCGACTTGGATAGAGCTGTGAACACCTCATGGGTAGACAATGAATCTGTAAATACCGGTGATTCAAGAGCATGGAAATTTACAGTTCCTAGCAGCGCTCCTGACCTTAAAATCGCAGTTGCTTGGACCGACCAAGCTAGCACACCTACAGCATCTGTGAATCTTGTCAATGACATCGACTTCGCTGTGAAAGACCCAAGCGGCAACTGGGTAGAATACGGAAACAACCTTGACAACCTGATTGGAACTACAATATCCAGCCCTGCTGCAGGTCAATGGGAAATTCACGTAAATGGAACAAACA
>JAYYDR010000091.1:0-4153 GCA_036160735.1 Thermoplasmatota archaeon | reverse complement strand
CAACCCTTAGTGAACGGTTCCACTTCTTGGCCTCAGTAGTTCTCAAATTGACCGTCCAGCGCCCGTACAATTGGTTGTGGCTATACATTACAAATGTGTCAAAATGAATCAACAAAGCCTTACCTCTAGCCTCGACCTTATTGACGGTCTTGCCAAGGAAATCGTGTTCTCTACCACTGAATTGAGGCAGTGTAATTTCGATGTCTTCGATGACCTTTCCTTCCAGCGCTTTACGGATTTTATCCGCTGCACGATGGATTTCAGGTCCTTCTGGCATGCTGAAAAATCAATGGTTTCGATTAATAATGTCTGTATTATTCTGTCAAAATGCGATGAGCATAGACGGGGTCAAACTCAAGATGCCCAAGGTAGTGGCCAAGTCATGCGAGATACCGCCAAGGTCGTAATGATGGCCTTATTGATGGCCAGTGTGTCTCTTGCAGGTTGTTTTGGAGAAGAGGCAAAAGAGGAAGTTGAAATCCCTGTTGTCGAGGAGGTATTCGGTGCATACAGCGTTGTTGCACCTATCGATACAGGAATCAACGTCTACCACGACAGATTCCGACTTAACGAGACGTACCCAGATTGGCTACTCGATGGCCTTGGCGTGACCATGACCTGTGATTTGACACAGAATGGAACGTGGCAGGAACGCTATGATGCAGACAAGGAATCCTGCTGGGATGTAATTACATCCACCGATATTGTCTACTTCCCGGGAACAAGAATCATCGGAACAACTCCAGATGATGCTACAGATATTCCAATTCTAGATGACCCATCAGATGGTCACGGAACTGCAGTAACAGGATCTGTTCTGGACGCAAATCCAGATGCTGTGATTTTCTTCGTTGAGGGATTCTCTGATGCAGCCGTACTCGCAGCAGCAAATCAACCACTTGTGGACATTATCACAACCTCATTTGGACCAATTGGTAGCGTCCCAGTACCCGGAATTGAAGATGCAACAAAGGTTGCAGTTGTGGATTACAACAAAATTCACACAGGAGCTTCAGACAACACCCCTTCACCAGCAGTTCAAGATTCAACAGCTGGCCCACCTTGGTCGATTGGAATCTCAGGGTATGCTGAGGAAGACGATGACCAAAAGGAAACCATGAGTGGTTCGTACCCCGACATCGCTGCAGACTGGACCCAACTTCTTCCTAACCACGATGACACTGACGGTTACCACGTAACTTCGGGAACTTCATTCGCAACTCCAAGAACTGCTGGAATTCTAAGCCTAGTAATCACCATGCTGCGAAATGATACCGGTGACATGATGTCTGGAGCATCAGAAGAATATGCAAGAAATGGTCTTTTGATCAACAGCAGCGATTTACCAATCACAAATTCAGATATCAGACACGCATTGAATCAATCTGCATGGTACCCTAGTTTCACAACATGGGACCCAACCTCAGGAACGACACCAATGTCTCCGATTGCGCCTTGTACCCAAGTCGGTTGGGGTGTTGTCAACATGTCCAATGTAATGCCAATTTACAACCACTTGGCAGGGAATGAGCAAATCCCAAGCCGCCCTGCAGATGTGGAAGCGTGCATGAATGCGAACCAGCAAATCCGTGAAGCATACTGGTCTTGAATCAGTTCAGATGTGGTCTGAATCCATGTTCAGGGTTAATCGATTCCAGTGTTATCATGCTAGGAGAATTAGTAGGGCCTGCTTCGATTACAGGTGCTCTAATCGTATCGATATATTCGTTCATTACTCTGCTGTAGTCAATTGCAATTTGTTCAGATTCCAAGATTCCATTATTCCTGTGTAGTCTAGAATATGCAATTCTCTGTCCTGTGCTAATCGATTTTGAGAATACGGCTTGGCCATCGAGCTTGATGTTTTCATGCAACCAGGTAGTGCCTATTTCTAGCATGCCATTCCATAGTGAGTCCACAACATCGTTTTGGTTTCGAACGAGAACAGACATCTCTCCTTGCAGGAAGGGCAGATTGGATTCAGCATTGTAACCAAAATCAACAGTCAGCAAACTCTTGTCTTTGCCAACCGAATAAAACTGCTTTACATCCAGTGCTTTACCGTCGATAATGATGTCACTTAAACTAAAGTTAACAGAGTCTGGTAGAATACCATTGTTGAGAATATCAGCCATGATTTCATGGTCTTGGTGAGCGTTTAGCGGGGTTGTATTCTTGATGACCAGCCTCTCTCTTGCCTCATGCTCTAAAGCGGTCTTACAAGCTAGTACAACGGTTTGGTAGATCTCAGAGTAGGAAAGATGCCTCTCCACTCTCCATCTTCGTCCATAGACGATTTCTTCAGGTCGGTCTTGATTGTAATTATCCGGTCCAACAATCCCAATAACGATGCATGGAGTTTCTTCCACATCCTCAATGAACAATAGGAATGGAAGTGGTAATTCAATCCTCGAGCAGAAATTTTGGATGTCCATTCCGCTGAGATTGAAAGAGCGGAATTGAGCCGGGGTTTTCTCAACTCCGTTTGTGATTTTTACAACGGGTGCATCACGCATGGATGCATCACCTAGAGGCAGTTTAGCGAGTTCATTACTCGCCACCACCCGAGGTGAAATTCTGTCACCGTGGTTGGATATCACGAGTAACGTGTGTCTTCGTACCTATCTTAAGCGTTAGTTTATTGTAATAATTTCAAAAAACAAAATTTCCAGTTGAATTTCAGGTTTTCAAGAGAACCATTTGTGCCTTCCAAAATGGTTCCTTGGAACAGATTTACCCTCAGTAGCATAGTAATGGAATCCTCCAACAACTGATTTGAGGTAAGACTGCATTCTCGGTTTTACCCACAAAATGTGTGGCAGGTATGCAAGTGGTTTGGGAAGTTTTGCGAGTATGAAAGGATAGACTGTGATGGTCAAACTAGATTCACTCTCAGACAACTCCTCTAAGTCCCAAACCACGTATGATTGAGCACCATTTTCTTCTCCAATAAGTAAGGTATAACCTTTGTTTGGAGACCATGTTTGGAAATTTCGAATGTAAGTTCTACCATTTAGATATTCTAATCGATCTTTGTGTTCACCGTCCCATGATATAACATCATTTGATTTGCAAAACGGGTGCGAAGAGTTCAGATTTCCGGGACTGCTAACCAAGTCCCATAGTTGTTCAATGCTCAAATTGAAATTCTTTGAGCATGAAACGGAAAGACGTTTTGTGTAAGTTTCAATCAAATCCTCACTCTCTTAGTTTCAGTATTTGCGGCGGTATGCGATATTCATAGGATGAAGTACCATCGAATAACCTGAGTGACTCAAGATTTTCATCAAATTCAACATACTCAAACCTGTTTTGTATGTCGTGTAACGGCATGTTTGCAATAATTATCCCTTGTTTTGAGACAGAAATTCCAGTTGCGACAAATGGTTTCACAGAACTGAAAGAGATCATCTCAACATCCGTTTCAATTACGCCTAATCCAGCAAACATTTCTGAAAAAATCGAACAGATCTCATCCCAAGATTCGATTGACAGCGTTTGTTTCATAATTGGTCCCACCTAAACTTCCATTGCCAATTTCCATGTGCAACTCCTGGTGTATTCATTCGTGCTTCTGAGCCTAATTCCATGATGTCTTGGATTGGAATTATAGCCATGCCAGCAGGACTTTCCCTAGCCAATCGAATCATCGTTTGGCAAACGGTTTCACCCTCTTTCATGTAGGGCTTTAGTCGCTTCCTTTGCTTTTCATCCCACCATCCTTTGGTGGTATTATTGTCGTGAGTTCCAGTGTAAACAACTCGGTCAATGGTGATGTTTTCCGGCTTGTGAGGATTGTCTTTGTTATCATCATCAAATGCAAATTGCAGAACACTCATCCCCTCTAATTTGTGCCTCTGTCGCAACATGGTTACTTCTTTTGGAATTATTCCCAAGTCCTCTGCAATAATGCATTCATGACTGCCACATACCTCGATAAGTGCCTCGATTAACTCATCTTTTGGTCCCTCTATCCACTTACCTTTGCGAGCGGTTTTGTGATTTACGGGAATTGCCCATGCCGAATGTATTCCTCTGAAATGGTCTATTCTGACAATGTCGAATAACCGCATCATGCGCGCCATGCGTTCTTTCCACCAGCGCCAATTTTCTTTCCTATGTGCGTCCCAATCATACAGGACAGTTCCCCACC
>JAYYDR010000090.1:0-12971 GCA_036160735.1 Thermoplasmatota archaeon | reverse complement strand
AGTAGCATTCTCATTGCAGAATGGTGTCATGATTAACGATGCAAACATCACAATGACAGATGTGATTGCAAGCAATGGATACATCCACGTCATCGACAAGGTTCTGACCCCTACCGATAATCCAAACGATATTCCAAGGACCGCACAGTGTACTGGAATTCACGATAACTTGGTTGCTGGAGTAATTCAAGCGGAGCTCCTTGAAACTCTCCAGGGCCCAGGCCCATTCACGGTCTTCGCACCTACAGACCAAGCGTTTGCAGATGCTGGAATTGACCTAGGTGCTCTAGACAATCCTGCTGGAAAGCAAACCCTCTCTGACATACTACTCTACCACGTAGTATCTGGGGAAGTACCTTCTACCAACGTGACAGAATGTATGACTGCAACAGCAGTAAATGGCCAAACTCTTTCATTCACAGTTAACAATGGAGTTATGGTCAACGGTGCGAATGTGACCTTGGCTGATGTTGGCACAAGTAATGGTATAATCCACGTTATCGACAAGGTCCTGACACCAACAGATACACCTAACGATATTCCAAGGACTGCACAATGCACAGGAATTCATGATTCCCTCGTTTCTGCTGTTGTTCAAGCAGAGTTGCTAGAAACACTGCAGGGAGTAGGTCCATTCACACTATTTGCCCCAACAGACCAAGCATTCGCAGATGCAGGAATTGACCTAGCATCTCTTGACAACCCTGCAGGAAAGGAAACACTGACTGACATCCTACTCTACCACGTAGTATCAGGAAATGTACCATCTACAGCACTATCCGATTGTATGACAGCGCCTGCAGTTAACGGACAAATTCTGTCCTTCAACCTCGGCTCTGGAGTAATGGTAAATGATGCAAATGTCACTCTTGCAGATGTTGGGACAAGCAACGGTGTGATTCACGTCATCGACAAGGTTCTGATGCCAACCGACACTCCTAACGACATTCCAAGAACTGCAGAATGCAGCGGAGTACACAACTCGTTAGTCTCAAGTATAGTTCAAGCAGAGTTGCTTGAAACACTACAGGGAGCCGGTCCATTCACCGTATTTGCACCAACCGACCAAGCGTTTGCAGATGCAGGAATCGACCTTGCTGCCCTTGACAATCCTGAAGGTAAGCAGACTCTAGCAGACATTCTACTTTACCACGTAGTCGCAGGTGCAGTACCAGCAGCAAACGTGACAGATTGTATGTCTGCATCCACAGTAAATGGCAATCCTCTATCCTTCACAGTTGGAGGAAGTGTGATGGTCAACGGAGCTACTGTTACCGCAACCGATTTGGCAGCAAGTAACGGAATCATCCACGTGATTGACAAGGTTTTGATGCCAACTCCAACACCAAATGACATACCAAGAACAGCGCAGTGCACAGGTATTCACGACTCTTTGGTAGCAGCGGTCATCCAGGCTGAATTACTTGAGACACTACAAGGAGAAGGCCCGTTCACAGTCTTCGCACCAACCGACCAAGCGTTTGCAGATGCAGGAATCGATCTAGCAGCTCTGGATACAGTTGAAGGGAAGGCTGCCCTAAGCGACATTTTGCTATACCACGTTGTACCTTCAGAAGTTCCATCCTCTGCAGTTACAGATTGTATGGATGCTACCGCAGCAAATGGTCAGACTCTATCCTTCAACGTGGGCCCATCTGTAATGGTGAACGATGCCACAGTAACAATGGCTGATGTAGCAACTAGTAATGGTGTAATACACGTTATCGACAAGGTACTGTCGCCTACAAATACTCCAAACGATATCGCTAGAACAGCTCAATGCACTGGAATTCACTCATCTCTTGTTGCAGCATTAGCGCAAGCAGAACTTGTAGAGACTCTGCAGGGAGAAGGTCCTTTCACGGTCTTCGCACCTTCAGACCAGGCGTTTGCTGATGCAGGAATCGATCTAGCATCTTTTGACACTCCAGAGGGCAAGGAAACTCTGACTGACATCCTACTGTATCACGTTGTGTCAGGTGCAGTACCAGCCGCCGATGTTGCAGAATGTGGTGGAGCAACCGCAGTAAACGGTCAACCACTTGCATTCACAGTTGGCGACTCAGTCATGATTAATGATGCAACAGTCTCTATTGCAGATGTAAACACCAGCAATGGTATAATCCATGTTATCGACAAGGTCCTTACTCCAACCGATACACCAAACGACACTGTACGAACCGCATCCTGTACCGGTGCACACACCTCCTTGGTTGCAGCTTTGATTCAGGCAGAATTAGTTGCGACTTTAGAAGGCGAAGGACCATTCACGGTCTTCGCACCATCTGACCAAGCATTCTCAGACGCAGGAATCGACCTAGCATCTTTCGATAGCGTATCTGGAAAGGAGAACCTAACAGATATCCTGCTTTACCACGTCCATGCAGGTACATTTACATCTGGAGATATCATTGATGGAAACACTCTGCAAATGGTAAACGGTGACAATGTTACAATCTCAGGAAGTCCGGGAATTAACGATGCAGGAATAGTTACTGCAGACGTATTCACATCAAACGGTGTCATCCACGTAATTGACAAGGTATTGATGCCACCGGTTCCTGAAGTCGAAGTTCCTGTAGACGAAGAGAACGAAACTAACGAAGGTGAAGGCACTGGAGATGGAACATCTTCGGATGAAGACGAAGACAGCGGTTGGATGAATATCATATACATCGGACTTGGAATCCTAGTTCTAGCAGGAGTTGGAGGTCTTCTATTCATGAGAAGAGGAGAAGCTGGTGGTGACATTAGCAAGGATTTCGCTCAAGGCGGAGTAAGCAACTCAATGTCGATGAATGAGGGAACAATCTTCACCGCTCAACCATCCAGCGGACAAACCACTGCTACGAGTTACGCAACTCAAACTCAAGCATCCTATCAAACACAAACCGTTGCTGCTGCTCAGCCAACTTACCAGGTTCAAGCGGTAGCACAACCTGTAGCCGAGCCTGTTGTAGCACAACCTGTTGTTGCAGAACCGCAAGTCTTGCAACAGTGGACAGATGACGGAGGACACACATGGCGCCAGATGGACGATGGTAGTATGCTATGGTGGAACGGCACTGACTGGCAGCCTGCTGCGTGATCAGTTCATGCATAATACGATTTGCAGAGCCTCTTCTGGAAACAGGGGAGGCAATGCAACTCAAAGAGTGAAGGTCAATTGTGGAAGATTATTCCTTCATCACCCTGACCAGATTGAAACATTTGTTGTAAGATAACTATGCCTTCATCTACGGGGCAAGTCTTATTTTTGGAAGGGATGGTTAGTTTTGAGAGATGCTTAGGGATATTCTCAAGGAAATCTGAAAGTTCAACTCCTGCAACATTGATTATGTGGTGTGGTAAAAATTCCACAACCAGGGTTTTGGTTTTAGATAAAATATCAGCCATTCCTTTCATTGCAAAATACTCCGAGCCTTCAATATCGATTAACACCAAATCGAATTCTTTTTCGGAAAGATAATCATCTAACGAATGAGCGTCGACGTCTATGACTTCTGGATTATCATACGTGTATGCGTAACGGTTTATGATTGGGACTCTTTTACTTCCGCCAGAGTTGACTGTGTTTAACTGAAATTTGATTTTCTCTTCCTTGTCATTAGCTGCTATGTTGTGTATTGTAATGTTTGAAGTGTTATTCAATTTCACATTGGTTTCTAGCAATTTGAAGTTATTTGGGTTGGCTTCGATTGCAATTAGTTTCGAACAAATGTCTGCGACTGGTATGGCTATTGAACCGAGATGAGCACCTACAATCAATACTGAGGAATCTTTGTCAATGAATTGTGAAATTAGTTCTATTTCACCAATGCCATACTCGCCCTCTTTCCTAAGTTTTGCACCAACTTCTAAATCGGCAGGATCAACCGCAAATACGCCGTTTTTTGTCTCAACGATTACCGCTTTCACGTCTTTGCCAAGGCGATTGACAAATCGAATCGACTTCCTGTTTTTCAGGAAAAAATTGACTCGCCAATATAGAGATTTTATCATTACAAGTCCTCGATTTTGAAGATATCAGAATTTCAATCACCAAGATTGAAAGGCGATTTCTCTTCTCGCATGGTGTTGCTAATTTTTGATGTGATATCAAGGTTGAGTCGGAGAAGATTCATCCAATCTCCACGCAAAAAGGCGTTTCAACAGAGAGTAACTACTGAGGAGTGTTCTCTCCAAAGCATGAGGAAAAATACGCATAGGGGATGAATCAAGTTTCTAGATTGTTATTATTCAATATTATTGAATATATGATGCCAGATGGAAAAGCGTGTCAAACCCACCTGAGACGATGCCTCTCGAGCCGTCAAAGCGAGGTTGGGTAGTTGCTTGGTTTGGTCTTCCTCTCGCCTTCAATATCTACATCATAGCGCCTTTAGGGATATTCGATTTATCTCAGATAGGAATTATACTATTTTTCGTGTTTATTGGCACACCAATCGCTGTTACAGGTCTAATCTTATCAATTATTGACAAATCAATGATATATGGTCAGCAAACGTTGAAAAAAATTGTTCTAGAGGTTATTTTCCTAATTGCGGTTTTTGGGAACGCAATTGTCTTTGCATCAGTGGGGACAATAGGTGCCTGAGTGTTACACTTATGATATCAAACCAATTATTGGTTCTTTACATGATTTCATCAAAGATTGATGGTGCAACCAAAATCACCGTACACGTAAACACCATTACTGTTTGTTGATTCATGTTCAATGGGTGTCCCTATGACATAGCAGTCCATGTCGTTGTAATACGACGGACTCATTGCATAGAGTTGATTTTCCACTTCCCCGATGTCTCTCATGAATCGCTCCAACATCACAGCATAGTCTGTTCCCAAGGGGTAAAGTGGCGTACTGAGGCCGTCCGTACATACAACCACACCTGTGCTCTGTTCAAGGCATTCTTGATCGGTAGTAAGTCGTAACATGTCCATGTTTGCATCAATGTGCGTCACTGGATCGGCACGTGTGTAGGTTCCTGGCTCCATTGGGCCATCACAGTGGTAGTCTGCAAGGGCGTAATATGACCCTTGATTGTTGCTCTCCAGGACCCTTATGCCCGAAAATCTGCATGTGACTTGTTCAAAATTGTTCACGCCCGGCAAGGTCTTTAGGTGGTTTTGGATATCAGAGAGTTTTGCATCAAAATACAACCAAAGCGTCTCTGGTTCAGGGTAGTTAGAATAACTCGATGTTGCAACAACACCGCCGCATGTGAAACGTGGATTGGTGTCAATTACCGACACGCTGCAATTTTGGTGATGACCTGGGAATTCATCAGCAAGGTCCTCGAGATTTAGTGGTGTTGCGGTTGCAGGGTCTGGATACTGCGTGAAAGGGTTGTCCATCAATGAGACATTATTCACCATATCATCGAGATACGATTGATAACCATCTTCCATGTTGGTATCAGATGCCATTGTTGCAACGGCTGTATCAAAGGCCAATACATCTCCGTTGTGAGCATGGTTGAGCAGAGCCAGCAATTCACCCAAGTGGTGAGCTTGTAGGTAGTGGAAGAACATGCCAGCGTATCTATAAAATTTGAATCCCGATGAATAGTCAGCGTTCAGTATTTCATTGACCGTCATTCTGTTTGCACCATCATCCTCAATCTGTTCTACCAAGATTTTTCGTGGAAGAATTCCTTGATCGTCCGTGCTCCACGTCAAGTATTCTGCAAGGCCCTCGTCAAACCATACCATTCGCCCACCGTCGTAGATTGACCCGGACTCTCCCCACATGCCCTCGATCAAGTGCCTAGCAACAAGGTAATGCACATACTCATGGCGGAACAATTCCTCAAGCGTGTAGATGCTTTCTTGTGGTGTCCTCTGGTAGGTAAAGAACGTCCCCCAAGGCTCGATGTAGATGCCGCCATTTGACGTGCTCAGGCCGTACAAGAAGCCTTGATATGCTTGGTATTCCGCTCTCGACCCGTAGATGACCATGGTTAGAACACCGTTGGGGTCGTCATCAACGGGTTGGATGGTACTTGTCAATCGATTGAATTGTGATTGAACCTCCTTTGACGCATGGTACAGAGGTTGAATTTCCTGCATAGAGATGGAGGTCCTAACCACCATTGTGGCATCATCAAATTCGTAGGTATATGGGAACAGTTGAGATTCAAGCAGGGGAACCACATCGTCAATGCAGTGACTCACAGCTGGATGATTGCAATCATAGTACAGGTCTAGAACCTTTGTTGCCCACAAAAACGGTGTAGTAAATATTTGACTCGATGCGGCAAAATGAACTGTTTGTGCTAGCACGAGGGCATCAAATCCATCTGCATAAAGATCGGGACCTTCAAACGAATGTTTCCTAAGAGCCCAAATAGCGTTGTTGACTGCCCATGTATTTCCTGAATTTTGAATGGACATGTCATCATCAGTAGCGTATTTGCTCAAGTTTTCCGTGACATTGTCAATGGATGGATGAGTCTTATAATCGACCACTTGGAATTGTCGTGAGATTGAGGCAAGGATACCGTGGATAGCAAGTTTGTGGGGGTAACTAGCGAGTGCAGTAGGGTTGTGAAGTGCATCCAGTCCGGATGCGTGTAAGTCAACGACGAGGTAAGCCAAATCAAACACATCAGCGACGTTTACGAACTGATACAGAATATTTCCTGCATCGGCCGTCATCGACAACAGTGTCAAAATGTCCCTGTATGCAAGAACTACTTGCTCAACCTCCTGTATCGTTGAAGACGAAATTGCTGGAATGGCGTTGTAGTAATCATGGTATCCAGCAGTTCGTAAGAAGTGCATCAGTTGCAGGGTTCCGTCTGCATTTGAGCCGTCAAAGTTCGCAGCCTCAGTCACCAGATGATCTGTGATAGCAACCAACAGAGATTCATCCATTGCAGAGATTACAGCGACGTCGGCATTCCAAATGTATCTCAAACATTGGAGCGTGGAAGCAGAGAGATAGTCAATCAAATCACTGCTTGATGGCGTGGGTACCAAATCGTCGGAGGTGCATGTAGGTGTGAAACTGAGTCCTGTTGGGCCAGTTGGACCAGGTGGCGCTTCAATGTGGTTGAATCTGCTCGGAGTCGAATTCGTCTGGTTTTCATCGACATTATGATCCTCGTGATCATGGTCATCTTCGTGATTACGATGGTCGCCATGAGCATCGTTGGCTGGAACGGGGGGGCGAAGAATTCCCTCTTCGTCAGGCATTCCGATGTCAAGACAGAACAATTCGTCTGTATTGGAAGTGGAGCATTCTGCTGCACCCTCAGCACCGTCTGCTGGATTATCTATACACCCTGAAAACGGGAGTAAGACCATGAGCAGGCATAGGAAAAGAGCTTTCTTCCACTTTAGCATGTTGTCCCCACAATGAGGTGAGAATTAATCATTTTCGTGTTATCGAGAAAATCCAGTTTCAGTCGGGTGTCAGCAGGCGTCCCTCTCAAATTCGTATAGGGCTACGAAGGGGCCCTTTGCATCCTATCACAGCAATTATTCTTAGATAGGTGATTTATGGAGTCTTGGCAAATTAAGTTCCAACAATTCTATTTCTAGAAGTTACTCTAACTTAGCCAGTTCCTCTCTTGTATCGCAGGAAATCTCTTGATCCTTCAAATCTAAATTATCAACCAATTTGATGTATTCCGCCTTAGCATCTTCACTGCTCATGCCCGAGATCGATGACCAAGCATCGAACTTTATACGCTCTCGAAATCTTACGGCGCTAGGCCTTTTTCCAGTAATATCGCCTTCAGTTGCTTGTTTGTACAATGCGTAAATTTTCCGGATAGTAGCATTGTCCATGCGAGTATACAATTCCTCAACCTTTTTCATGGCCTTAGCAAAGTCCTCCTCGGTCATGAGTTGAAATCATATTAGCGGTATTAATTTGTTTTGCAAGTACTGAATGTACTTTTTGAAATATGAAGAATTAGAAATGCATCCATAGGAATGGGAATTATTCTTCTTCAGGGGTTGGATTTTCCCAATCTAGCATGCTCAATCTAAGGACTGATGTTGCGAGAACAGCAGATAAAATAAACAGAACAGCTCCAGTATAACCAGGTGTTCCAATACCAACACGGATGATTACAGTGGAGAGAACGAATCCGGTATTTCTTGCTAGTTGTAGGAAATCAGTAATGTGCTTGTATGAGGAAAGTAGGATGATGATATCAGACACTATTAGCCATGTGAAGAAATCCAAGAAAAACACTGTGCGGCTCAGGTCATTGTCCCCATCAATGAATCCGAATGTCCACGATGAGAATGAGTAACTGGCAACAAGGACGTACACCAACGCAAGGGCGCATGCAAGTGTTTGCTTTTGCTTGATGAATCTCTGAATAGCGGGGTCTCTTTTGCTTGAATCACCGGAGGAGTGAGTCATTTTTCTGAAGTAAAGTGCTGTTGCAAATAGAATCGTAAAAGCGAGTGCTTCTACAGCAATGAATACAACATCAGAATCTACAGCATTGACGTTTGAGTCATCTATCTCTGCCAAGTTTTTGAAAATGTCACGAACAACAAGCAGTGAGATTACTTCGAACTGCTTTCCAATCGAGTTGGAGAATGACTCTGGAATCGCTCTAATCAACTCGTAAACTTCGTAGGCTAGAATTATTGAAAATGGGGTGTAAAGTGAGTCTAGATAGGAATCGAAGAAGTCGTTTGTATCTGACAAATCAAGATATTCAAATTTGTAAAGAACACAAGCTAAAAGGTGTACTAAGAACCCAATAATTGCCAAATTAATTGCCAATCTTCTGAGGAGGGCATCGGTTTTTTCACCGAGTATCAACTCGTTGTAATCAATTGCCATCGTAATTTTTCAATTTTTCTTTTACTAAATAGAGTTGTTATTTTTCTTCAGGCGTGTGAAATGATTATTCAGCATCGATTTCTCCGCAAATCATGGGAAAGAGAGTTTTCGTGAAATTTGTATCAGAACCAAGGAACGACACAATGAAATCAATTGTTGGGATTGCTTGTGCAGCACGAGCAATCGATGACGGCCACGAAGTTAGCGTGTTTTTCGCAGCGGCAGGGACTAGACTTCTCGACGGTGGCTATATCGACGAGTTGAACAAAGAAACGGGACCAGAATCAACAATGGTTTCAGACATGCTAAACAAGATATTCGATAACGCAGTTTTGTACTGCTCGTTCGCTTCGGTAAAAGCAACACTGGGTCACAGCGAAGGCGACGGTGCCCTCAATGTCGCAGATGACAAAATCACTTGGAGTGGCCCACCTGGAGTGATTAAACTCGCTACAAATTCAGACGTCCAACTGACATACTGATTCCACTGCGGATAGCGGAGGAGCAACTTGCATGGCAAGTTGTGACTAGCTACCGCATGTTGGATTGGTTGAGATTTAGAGTGCGGATAGCGGGAGGAGCAACTTGCATGGCAAGTTTTGACTAGCTACCGCATGTTGGATTTGTTGAGATTTAGAGTGCGGATAGCGGGAATCGAACCCACGACATGAGGTTGGAAACCTCAGGTGATAACCACTTCACCATATCCGCGTCGTATTCACTCCGAGGACGTCCACTTCTTAGCCAATTCGGTCTTAATTTGGTGGGAATCTGCCAGGCCGATTTCCTTCTTCCATCGTGAATACACTCGCCATTCTTTGCTGCAGGTGCCTTCTTCTCTCCTCTTTCTTCTTCCGAGAATTACGTCTTGCATTGAAGGCTAGGAACAGCGCCAATAGTATTGCCACTCCTACAGCGATTATTTCTTGCAGGTGCGAGACTTCCTTTGCCTTGTCAAGCAGGTCATCGAAACTATCTCCATCTTGGGAGTTAATTGCCTTGATATTGAGAGAAGTGAATGCCATAGACGATTCCGCTCCAGGTTCTGAAGCCTCGATTACAGAGTTAATCTGACCTTTTTCAGTGATGTAACCTGTGAAAGCAATCGGTTTGGTTTCATTTGGTGGTATAACGAATACAGCTGTTCTAATTCCAGCATCAATTGCGTTGATTGCTCTCCATTCAACTCGCACAGTCAGATCATTTTGAATTAGGTTAGTAACGTAACATTCGAAGCGAATTGACGAATCTAAAGCGATATCAATTTCGAAATCTTGAGGGTCACAGGTCAGAATTACTTCTGCAGTGTTTCTGGTTGGGTCATCCGGCCAGTGGTCTGCCAATTCGGCTCCCGGTGAGTTGTTGTCACCGAATCCGTCACCGTCGGTATCTTGGTACTGAGTTCGCCTATCTGGGAAAGCATCTCCTTGATTCGACCAACCATCTTGGTCGTCGTCAGGACATCCGATCAAGTCGAGGAATGCATAGCCCTCATCATTTGGACAGTTATCTCCGTCGGTACCTGCAAGGTTGTCTCCGTAACCATCTCCATCAGTATCAAGCCACTGTGAAGGGTCTTGTGGAAGGAAATCGCTGTTATCTGCCCATGTATCTCCATCACTGTCTACACATCCGATGCTTCCATTTGAGGCATTTCCAGATGTTTCAGGGCAGAAGTCGATGTTATTTCCAAATCCATCTGAATCATTGTCAGCCCACTCCGTTCCGTCGCTAGGGAATAGGTCTGTACCATCATCCCAAGTATCTCCATCAGAGTCCAAACATCCTAACAATCCCGAAGTACTGTTTCCAAAGGTGGTCGGACAAGCATCAGGGTTTGTTCCGCTTGCGTTGTCTCCATATCCGTCCATGTCGGTGTCATTCCATTGGCTAGCATCCATTGGGAATGAGTCATTGCTATCTGCCCACGTATCTTGGTCAGCATCGAAGCAACCGAGTGCACCGTTTGTTGATGTTCCCGGTGAAGTTGGACAGTCGTCTTCTGCATCGTCATAGCCGTCATTATCGGTATCCAAATATCGTGTGGGGTCAGTAGGGAAGTCATCGTTCAAATCAGAATGACCGTCTCCATCAGTGTCAACACAGCCAAGCCTGTCTATGGTAGAATTACCATAGGTAAGCGGGCAACTGTCAGGGCTGTTTCCAGTTATGTTGTCACCGTATCCGTCTCCATCTTGGTCAGAATATTGAGTGTCATCAGTTGGGAAAGCATCAGCACTGTCTGCCCAGCCATCACCATCAGTGTCAGGACATCCTAGTATTCCACCCTGGGTAGAATTTCCTGCTTCACTTGGACAACTATCTGGATTAGTTCCCCCAATATTGTCTCCGAATCCGTCGCCGTCGCTATCCTTCCATTGAGTTTGGTCGTCGTCAAAGCTGTCTTCGGAATCAGACCAGCCATCACCATCTGCATCAGGACAACCTAGTGTTCCATTTTGCCATGAATCACCAAAGGTTGTTGGACAATCGTCGGCGAAATTGCCTGTTGGCTCATCTCCAAATCCGTCGCCATCCGTGTCATTCCATTGTGTGCCGTCATTTGGGAAGGCATCATCATTGGCAGTCCATCCATCGCCGTCAGCATCAAGACAACCTTGGACGATTTTAGTAGAGTTACCCCAGACGGTTGGACAATCATCTTCACTGTCTGCAAAGCCATCACCGTCGGTATCAATTGACCTTGTTGGGTCGTTAGGCCAAGGGTCGTTTGTATCTGAAACACCATCTCCATCGGTGTCTAGACAACCCTGTAAATCAACTGTAGAGTTACCCCAAACGGTTGGGCAATCATCCCAGTCCGTTGCAGGATTGGCATTGTCATAGTATCCATCTCCATCAGTGTCCAGCCATTGAGTATCATCATTTAGTAGAGCATCATTTAGGTCTGATTGACCATCTCCGTCTCCATCTAGGCAGCCATTTCTGTCAAGAGTAGAGTTACCCCATGTAGAAGGGCAAGCGTCAGCACCTTGTATCGCAGTCCAACCTCCGTCAGGGTCAGACCACGAATCAGAATCAGAATCAGGACAGCCATACCTGTCTGAACTTGAAGTTCCCACAACAGATGTACACGCATCAGGATTTACTCCACCGGGGTTGTCTCCAAATCCGTCACTATCAGCGTCTGCCCATTGAGTTCCCTCATTAGGGAATTCGTCACCAACGTTTGACCATCCATCGCCGTCGCCATCGGGGCATCCGGTCTTGTCTTGTGTTGAGGTGCCGCTGGTGTTTGGGCAATCATCGAGTGTATCGATGAATCCATCACCATCAGCATCTGCAGAGAGGTTGATCATTGAATAAGGTGCATCGATTACCATTGCGAAATGCTGCGGTCCTGTTGGAATGTTTGTTCCATTTACGTGTATTTCCCATTGGCCAGCAGCTGGGTTGGATATCGTTGTTCCAATCAGGTTGTCAAGGTTATTTCCGTATTCTACCCAATTACCGCTCGGGTCTTTCACAGCGAAGTCGATGTCGTTGACAAGATTTACAGATGCGGTAGGCGTACTTGCCGGGTCGGTCCAAGCAACTGCAATTTTTAGGTCTGGAGCACTGCTTGGAACTGTAAATTTCCATGCTCTCGAATCACCGGTGTTTACCGATTCATTGTCTACCCATGAAGTGTTTACTGCTCTGTCCAAGTCAAGAAGGCCCCAACCTTCGTGGTAGTTTGGAGCTGCTTCTCCAGCACCATTCGTCGAAGAACCATACTGGCCAGCCATGTCTCTAGCACTTGCTGCAATAATCGCTTTGAGCAGAGAACTAGTTGGGTCGGTGTGGCCAAGATTGTCGTCTAGGTGTTGGTATAGTAGAGCAGCTGCGCCTGCGGTTAGAGGCGTAGCCATACTCGTTCCTCCCATGTATGTGTAATCAGTGTTGGAGTGGGCTAGCCAGCCAGTTTGTGTAGTAGACCTACTTTTCGTTGAAAGAATGAACGTACCCGGGGCAGAGATGTCAGGCTTCATCCGTCCATCATCTACAGGTCCACGACTCGAGAATGCAGCCATTCCTTCTGTATTGTTTGCAATCTTGTCAGATTTGATTGGGTCTGTTGTATAACCGAACCATGGCCCCCATTCGCTTGAAATTTGGGTCCCTCTATCATTTTCAGAAGCGCCCACTGTTAGAACGT
>JAYYDR010000089.1:0-11498 GCA_036160735.1 Thermoplasmatota archaeon | reverse complement strand
AGGAAAGTAGACGTCGAAGACGGTATCGCAGTTGCGAAAGCAGAGGATGAAAGAAACCGTTCAAAGGTTGCGGAGTGAAAATACTCATAGCCGTAGGCTATGGGCGGTGAGACAATGAGTCCTTACTGGGTGATGATGGGGATTATTCTGATCCTCACTCCCGTCGTATGTTGGGTGTTTACCTTAGGCAGGGAACATACTAGGACACCACTTAGCAAGGCGTTCGAAGTCATTCATGAGAAAAGGTACTACTTACACGCTTTGGGTTACTTGTTAATCATCAGGTGGAAGGCGCTTACAGACGATTTGAACGAGCCGATCAAAAATCAAACTGGCAACTGGACAGATTTGGTCTACGCCATCGAGGGAGAAGTGACACTGTGGGTGCAGCAGACGTTTGAAAACGCTGTTTTGACTGAGTTCTTAAACTTCCATTACCTCTTCATTTACCTCTTCTTGATTTACATTACAACCGTCTACTATGCCTACGTTGGCGAGAGAGACATGACCGATAAGGTGACTCTGAATTACCTGTTAATCTACGCTTTAGCAGTACCATATTACCTGTTCTTCAACGTAGAAGTCACTTCATCCTGGATTCCAGGAATGAAAGCGCTGCTTTATCACGATGGATGGTATACTGTGTTTTACGCAACTCACGACCCTCTAGACAATGCAGTTCCGTCTCTACACGTTGCTATTCCATTCGGAATTATCTTGCTCAATTGGCTCCATTGTAAAGAAAAGGGTATCAAGATGAGAGAGTGGACGCACTGGCCATATCACCTATTCATTGTCGCCAATACCATTCTTTTCATATTCACAATTGCATACTTGGGAATTCATTGGTTAGTGGATATACCACTTGGAATGATTGTTGGTGGACTTGGTGCTCTATTCATTCATCATCTCCAACCTAGAATGAGAAATGACCATGGTAAATTGTTTGAAGGCGTTGACAAGAAGAAGGTTATGAGGCATACATTTTGGGAAGGAGCTGCAACTATAGTTATTCTATTCCTCGTTCTGTCTGCGGTCTCATATCAAGAGAATAACGTCGATGACAGAGTTTCAATGCGTCTTGGGGGAGGTGACACAACTTATGAGATTCTCCAGACACTGTCCTATGGCGATGAAATTACATCACGAATAACGAATATGGACGAATCGCTGAACCTTCAATTCACAATTATTTGGGTGGAGGAATCTGTATATGCGATGGACCAAGGGGTAATTGATTGGTCAAAAATAGAAGATAACTACACCACTTACACAGTCAAACCAGGAGAAACAATGGAAATTACAACAGATGATCCTAAGAAGTGGCACCTGATGATTTTGCACAATAGTGCTGAGGATTTGGATGATGTAATCGAAGTAAGAATCCTCAATGACTATGGCAAAGATGAGATGTGGAAAGCAGTTGCATTATCTCTACCTTCGATGTGGATGACAGGGTTCGTTTTGCACCGTCTTGTCAGGCTAAAACAAGCCGGCCGCTCCCTAATTGACTCTACTCCATCCCACCTTTGGGAGGAAGAGTGAATGGATGACGAATTCAGCATAAACCCCGAAATTAGGGACCTCTTCAAACAAATTTCTGAACACATCAGAAATAGGATGAAATTAATTATCGCATTATTCATTCTTGGAATAGCAATAGGCATTCCAATCGCCCACAGAGTCGTAGACTGGCTTCTTGGGATAGGATTACTTCCAGATGATGTTAACATAATTGTCCTAACTCCTGTTGAATTTATTATGTTACAAGTTAGAATTGGTGCGTGGTTGGGTGCTGGCTTAGCAGTATTAGCATTGATAATCGATGGAGCGTGGAAAAGCGGACTTGCCAAAAAGAGCCCAAAGCCTGCCCTTTCGGTTGTAGTTTCAGTCATTGTAGCAATCGTGCTAGGAGGCCTTGGAATTGCATATTCTTGGAATCTACTGACGCCCATGCTATTAGAATACTTAGCTAGTGATGCACAGTCGGCTGGACTTTCAACAGAATGGAGACTTTCATCATTCGTTGGATTCATAGTAAGTCTATGTCTTGCTTGTGTAATTGGATTTCAGGCCCCGCTAATCACCCTGCTCTCGCTACAGTCTGGCGCTGTTGACAGACCCACCTTAGTTGCTTATCGCAGACATATTTGGTTCATCACATTCGTTCTTGGTGCGGCGTTATCCCCACCAGACCCACTTTCGCTATTCCTAGTTTCCTTGCCAATTATATTGCTATTCGAAGCAGCTTTATTTTGGGACAAACTTAGGGGCGAAAACAAGGGTGCAGATGCTTAATGGGGGCACAGATTTTCCCTGGGCTTGGTCGGTTTTCCGTTCCGTGTGAATCTCCACCAACAGAAATTGGCATTCCTTGTTGCATCAACTCATATCTGTAGGAATCAGAATGTGAATTATGGATGGCTTCAATACAATCAACGCCCAATTTCAGTAGCCTAGGAATCAAAACATCATTGCTTATTCCGTAGTACAAAGGATGAGCAAGGGAAGTGATTCCCCCTGACTGGTGCACCATTTGAACAGCCTCTGCTATGGTAGGGAGTGGTCTTTCTCTAAACGCTGGTGCGCCATTTCCAATGTATTCATCGAAAGCCTGTGAGACGGTTTCAACGATTCCATGTTCGATCATTGCTCTTGCTAAGTGTGGTCTGCCAAGTGCGCCATCTGCAAATTTCTCAACATCTTCGATAGGAATGTCGTGACCTAGTTCACTCATCGCTTCCAACATTAGCTTCATTCTGGGCAGTCTTGCTTCTTTGAGGCCTACTAACCATTCACTAAATTCATCGGATGCGCCATTAGGAAAATATGCTAGCAAATGCCATGAGGAGGGGTTCTTGTTTTCACTTGTAATCTCAACCTCACAAGTTATCTCAACACCTGGAATGAATCTCATCCCTAGGTTGTCACAAGCAGATTGTGCTTCAGTCCAGCCTGTGTTTGTATCATGGTCGGTTAATGACCACACCCTAACACCCGAATCATAGGCTCGCTTTGCCATCTCTGTAGGCGTGTGAACTCCATCACTGTGCCTAGAGTGACAGTGTAAATCTACCATCTCAGTCCACATGCTAGCACCTCAAAAATCTGGAAGCTCGGGCAGGTCTATTGCCGGCAGTTCTTCTTTCTCATCTTGAATTAAATCATCTAAATCGGGCATTTCAGGGAGGTCGAGCATTGAAGGCAATGCCGGCTCTTCAACTAAATCCACTTTAGGCAGAGGAACATTTGTTGTACCAGATGTCTGAAAACCTCTTGAATCAAAATTCTCTGTGTTCACCACTGCGTGCTGAACTGTGTTTTGTGATACGGCTTGTGCTGAAGATTGACCTATTTCTCCGCTCGAGAGTGTGCCTATGGCACTGCTAACAACTGATGCATCTTGGGAAGTTTGTGTGCCTACGATTGACTCTATTACCGCTGCCGTGTTCGAATTTACACTTCCTCCTGAGTTCATCGAGCTAACCATTGTTGGAAGGTTTTCCATCGCTTCGTATTGCGCAGTAGAAGTTCCATGCTCATGCACAACAGGCGTCTCGTGTTCTAATTTAGCCCACCAGGAAACGGCAACAAATACCGGGACAAGTATTGCTAAGATTGTTTCAGCAAGTGCCCAACCTCTTGGTGTTCCTATCGGCAGGAAAGCAGAGAATAATAGAGAAATGAATGCGATTAATGCCCCCGTATTCGCTGCGAAGGCGATGTTCGGGTGCCTCGGGTCCATGGAGTGTTGTAGTATGCGTAACTCAAGAATGTTGGGCTTCCGTGGCTGTCACAGTATTCGCCATCAGCATTGCAACAGTCATTGGACCAACGCCACCTGGCACCGGTGACAAAAGCGAAGCAACTTGCTCAACATCTGGATGCACATCACCTGCAAGGCGCCATCCTCTTTCTCGTGTTTCATCCTCAACGCGATTAATGCCCACGTCGATGACGACCGCCCCTGGTTTAATCCAATCTGACTTCACCATTTCTGGCCTACCAACCGCTGCAATTACGATATCTGCATCCAAACATTCTGCTTTTGCATCAACCGTTTTTGAATGAACAATTGTTACTGTGGAATCAGCACCTCTAGCCGCAAGAAGAAGCGCTTGAGGCATTCCTACATTGAAAGAGCGCCCGATTACCACAGCCTTTTTTCCAGCCATCTCAACATCTGCCCATCTCAGCATTTCCATAACTCCAGCAGGAGTACAAGGGATCATCCCATCTAGCCTTCCTTGTACAATCCTCCCCAGGTTGGTTGGATGGAAACCATCAACATCCTTTCTAGGGTCAATCAGATCTGTTAGCGATTCTTCATCCATGTGAGATGGTAACGGAGATTGAATTAGTATTCCATGGAGTGTTGGGTCATTATTCAGTGAAATTATCGTTTCAGCAACCTCTTCTTGTGTTGTTTCTGCTGGTAGTTCGATATGAGTTGATTTGATTCCTAATCTCTCACAAGAGAGTATCTTATTCTTCACGTAAACATGAGATGCAGGGTCATCTCCAACAATAACAACTGCTAGATGAGGTTGTGATTTACACTTAGAGATACGTACTTTCAACCTCTCTTCAAGGTCCACAGCACAAGATTTCCCGTCCAATCTCTTTGCTGCCATGATTTAGCCCAACCAAATTCTAATCATGAGGATTGTGATTGAAATCACTCCTCTTCATCTACCCATAAGACTCTACTACAAGCCACGCAAGTGTATTCATTTGGCCTTGGCCCATCCACAGTTTCCAGGTGCCCACAAGGCCCACAAAGTATGGTCGATTTGATTGGTTCATCCATGGTAACATCCACTCTGTACATGAAGCGACCAGCATCTGGTAGCCTCTCAATAGACGGTTTCCATTCTGCGACGGCTTCGGGGCTAAGTTCCATCTTACTAGGAATTGACATTCCAATGATGAAACATACTATTCCGCTTATTCCGACTACGCCACCCATTGCAATATTTACTCCGAGAGAAAACAGTGCTCCAAACACAATGAGAACAATCCCGCAAATCAGGAAGTTTTCTCTACGATTTTTCATTTCATCAACTCATCGCTTTACTCAGAGCTTCTGCAACCTTTGGAACAGATTCGGTTGGCAATGCACACAATCCAATTCTTACTCCTCCGGTTAATGGGACCAAGAACACACCATTTTCTGCACATTTTTCTGCCACTGCAACAGGATCTTCAGCCTCAATCCAAGCAAAGAATCCATCCATTGTTGGATTGAGTGGCACACCCAATTTCTCACATTCTGCTATCAATGTGTTTCTTCTGTTATCCAATAGAGTCTTTAGACGGTCCCTTTCCTTGCTCCAAGCTTCTCCACCTTCTTCTGATGAATGCATCTCACTAACACAGTATTGTGAAACCCTTGGCGTTGCGCTCCATGTTTGTCTAGCGGTTACACAAAGAACTGTATCCATCCTATCTGTAACTTCTTTTTCAGGATGCATGCTAACGAGAGCGCCAGTTCTCAAACCATAGATTGTATGTGATTTTGATAATGAAATTGCAACGCTAAACAACAAATTTTCTGGCCACATGAGTCCATTTTCCAAAGACTCGACTATGGTATCGCCCCAAGCATGGGTTTCATCAGCGTACAAACTGTAGGCCGAATCGATAAGTAGTGTGTGACCAACATTTGGGTTATTTAATGCTGAATCAACAAATGATTCCAAACAAACTGAACGCCCCTCGGGACTCATAGAAAGTCCTGTTGGATTGTGTGCAGGATCGTTTAGCCAAACCATCACCTTATCTTGTTTTGAACACAATTCGGCTAACTTTGCTTCAAATTCTTCTCTAGCAAAAAACGGGTGAGAATCACTACCATTTGGTGGAAGCAGTGGCCATGTCTCGTATTCCAATGAGTTATTCTGAAGGAACCCCTTGTAAGGGCCCCAATGACGGTCTCTCAACAAAATCGATTGCCCCTTGTCGAGGAAATTATTCGCAGAGAGGTAAAGAGCGCCGCTTCCCCCAGGGCTAGCAGTTGAAGAAAAATGGAAGCCGAGATTCTCGAGTTCATCTCTAGCATCGCCAAATGCCAGTGACTTTGATAGATCTAAGAATGCAGGTAATCCTGCGAGAGGTGCATATGCTGCGATTTCTTGTTCGGGAGCATTTCTAATCGCTATATCAACCGCTTTATTGATTGCAAGTTCACCATTATCCTCCAATAAGGCTCCAATGGTACCATTTACGGCGGGTAAACCGGCAGATTTGGCCTCCTGGAACTTTGCCCACCAACTGAAGATGGTGTCGTTTCCAGCCTTAGATAGGCCTGCAGCATTGAGAAAAGCCTCTCCTGCCATGCTGCTGCCAACAAGTTAGGGGATATCTTACTTACTGCCGACGCATTCATCTATGAAATCAATCTCGCCACGTTTGCGCCAACGTAGCATAGCTGGTAGTGCTTCGGATTTGTAATCCGACGGTCGGGGGTTCGAGTCCCTCCGTTGGCTCCTCAATTTTATCTCCTAGTAATACCGGTGCGTGCTAATTTTGGAATAACCAATTTCATCAGCCGAAGTCTACTTCTCGCAAAGTTATGTAAGAACCGTTCCCTCAGGGGAAAGCATGGCAGAGTTGACCAACCCCGAGAAGAGGATGCTGAAATCTCTTCAAGATAGGGATGGGAAATGGGGTCTGCAAGAAGTTCTCGAAGCTTGCGATTGGGACGACCAGGCAATAGCGGTGTCTGCTGGGCACGGACTCTCTAATCATGGATTTGTCAAAGTCTCAGAGTCAAGTGAACTAGGCGTAATTCTCGGAGCCGAAGGGGAAAATGCCGTGGCAAACGGACTGCTAGAAGCCAGACTTTGGGAATTCATACAATCAAACCCTAATTCAACGATGAAGGAAATCTCTCAGAATTTTGAACGCCATGAAGCCGGACCAGGAATTGGTCTGCTCAAGGGTCTTGGTGTCAAAATTGACGGAGGCAAATTTGCTTGTGAAAGTCCTGAAAGCGTCTCAAAAGAAATCGCAGAGCGTACAGAATTCATCAAATCACCAAAAATTGACAGCCCCCTTTTGGAGCACTTCAAAGGTCGAAAAAACCTCATTGAAATTGTTGAATCCGTAACTAGAACTTGGTCGATTACAAAAGCCGGGAAAAATGTTGAATCATCCCAGTTGGAAGAAGTAGTCAAAATCGCTGAAATAACTCCGGAGTTATTACAATCTGAAGATTGGAAAAATGCAGAATTTAGACCGTATGATGTTTCCTTAGAGGCGTCAATGCCTACCTCTGGACGCAGTCATCCAATGCAGGCTTTAATCGAGCGCATACGTTCTATTTTCCTCGAAATGGGCTTCTCAGAATTGGTTGATGATTATGTTCAAACCGCAGGGTGGAATATGGACGCATTATTCATTCCACAAGACCATCCTGCGAGAGAAATGCAGGATACCTTCTATCTCGATAATCCTAGAAAGATAAAACTGGACCCTAAATTACTCAAGGATTGGAAAGCGATACATGAGCACGGAGGAGACACCGAGTCAACTGGATGGGGTGGTGAGTTCGATCCCGAAATCTCCCAAAAAGGATTGCTGCGTACACATACTACTGTGAATACAATTCAATATCTTGCAAAGAACCCGGAAAAATCCTGTCGAGTATTCGCCATCGACAGAGTATTCAGAAAGGAAAGCATAGACAAAACACACCTTCCAGAATTCCATCAAATCGAAGGGATAATCATGGAACCAGGAGCAAATTTGGGAATGCTAGTTTCAACCCTCAAAACGTTCTACCAAAAGATGGGATATCCAGAAGTTCGTGTACGACCTGCCTACTTCCCTTACACTGAGCCATCACTGGAAGTTGAAGTAAAGTGGCGAGGAAAATGGTTAGAACTCGGAGGTGCCGGAATTTTCAGGCCTGAGGTTACCGAGCCACTAGGTATCAAAGACCCAGTTTGTGCATGGGGAATGGGATTGGAAAGACTTGCAATGCTTGTATTGGGACTTGATGACATACGACAATTGTACATCTCGGATTTGGAGTGGCTAAGAAACCAACCAATATTGTGATTCCATGGATATCAACTCAATAAACGAACACAGCCCTTGGTGGGCAAGAGCATTTGCTATTTTTCTAGCAGTTATGCTATTCTTTACTGTTGCAAATTTGTTTTACATTGAGATCTTTGGGATAAATGGAATCAACCACTATTCATTTGGAAATGAACCAATTAATCCGGGAGAATATCCAGAAAATGGAACGTCCGAAGAGCAAAGAAAATACAATTATTCACTGTCTGAATGGGAAGACTACGAAGCATACAAAGAAATGATGCAAGATCTTGAAGATTCTAGTTTGACAGAGATAACTCAAGTGTTTGCAATTCTATCGATACTCGTAGGCATACCAGCAATTGCAATGTTTTGGACACAAAATGAAAAAATGCTTCATTTTGGTATTGCATATGGCGCAATTAGTACGATTGGCGAAGTTTGGAAGGCTTACATTTCCTCTGATATCATTGCAAGTTTCATGGAGAGTGTCCCTGGAGGTGCAGATTATTCATGGATGGCAAAAATATCTGTTCTAACTTCTGGAATTTGTGGAATAGTATTCATTGCCTTAGCCATAGTCCTGCATAACATGTATCATAATCTAAACACGATGCCTGAGAGCGGATTTCATGTCAAAGTTGATAATCCAGCCCTCTCCAACAGCAACCATGGAGATAATGACCTCTAACACAGAAACCATTCCGGGTTTCAAAATTACCAAGTCTCTTGGAGTAGCGACTGGCTCAACCGTTCGTGCAAAGCATATCGGAAAAGACATTCTTGCTGGATTCAAGAATATCGTCGGTGGCGAAATTAAGGCATACACTGAATTATTGATGGAAGCTAGGACAGAAGCACTAGGTAGAATGATGCTCGATGCTGCACAGCGTGGAGGAAATGCAGTCGTCAATGTAAGATTTGCAACCAGCAGCGTTGCTGGCGGGGCTGCAGAATTATTCGCCTATGGAACCGCAGTAGTTGTTGAACAAGAGTGATTGCATGTCTGAATTCCTGAATTCAACACCGATTTGGTTATTGATAATCTACGGGATAGTATTCTTGTTTAGTGCATTTTTCCCTGCGGCGTTCATTTACTCAATGCTATTTGGCTGGCTCCATGAATCAAAAAGAACCAAGAAACTGATTGCACGTGAACAAAGGGTAGCAGGAATATCCGGTGGAGACAATATCCATACACTCTCTAAACCGATAAACATCGACAAGGTCTCAAGTGCAGGTCTAGTAATGACAAACATCACTGTTTCACCATCCTGGTGGCAGTTATTCCTTGGAAATATTAAATCGCTATTCGGAGGGCAAATCAAATCCTATGACAAAGTTCTAGCATACGGCAGAGCTGAAGTCCTGCAGAGACTAAGAGAACAAGCATTAGGCGAAGGATGGACTGAAATCATCAACGTCAGAGTTGAAACTTCAATGGTAATGAACAAGGTAAAAGGAGGTCAACAAAATAAAATTGGCACCCTCGAATTCCTCGCATTTGGAACCGGAATTAAGTGAAATACCGAGATTACATAGGGAGTCCTTTAGGACGTGAACCTTCGACATCTAACTATGAGAAGGACAAGAGTCGTGGCCACTATCGGGCCGTCTTCTTGGGATTTAGACAATCTAAATTCCATTTTCGATGCTGGTGCAAATGTATTCCGGCTAAATTATTCTCATGGAGAACCCGAACAGAAAACGGAATTGTATGAGAAAATCAGGTCATTAGAATCAGGCAATAAGACGACATGTATTCTTGCAGATTTGCCCGGTCCTAAGTTGAGGCTGGGAGAATTTCCTGGCGTTAAGCTACTGAACAATGGAGATACTGTTCGACTACTCTGCGGCATGAAAGAATATGACGGCGATGAAATCCCAGTCGAATACGATGGTCTTTCTGCCGAACTAAAAACTGGAGATACAGTCCTCGTAGCAGACGGATTAATTCGATTGTCTGTCAAGGAAACTGCAGGAGAAAAAGGCTCATTCGTCGATTGCATCGTAGAAGATGGGGGACCTGTTACCAGTAGAAAGGGAGTAAATCTGCCGGGTACTACAATCGATTTACCTGCTATCGGAGAAAAGGACAAACTAGCATTAGATCATGCTTTGAAATCCGGTGCTGATTGGATAGCAGTATCGTATGTACGAAGTGCAGAAGACTTACGGCCTGCAAAAGAAGCAATCAAGGCAGCAGGACTTCATACACCGGTTATTGCAAAAATTGAGCATCCTGCTGCTTTAGAAAATCTCCACTCAATCTTAGATGTGGCTGACGGAGTAATGGTAGCAAGAGGAGATTTGGGCGTTGAAATTCCACTAGAACAAGTTCCACTCGCTCAGCAGAGGATAATCGATGCTGGTTTGATGCGAGGAATGGTCGTAATCGTTGCAACTCAGATGCTTGAATCTATGACACTTAACCCACGTCCAACTAGAGCGGAAGTAAGCGATGTATCGACAGCGATTAGACACGGCGGGACTGCAGTGATGCTTTCTGGTGAAACCGCATCTGGTAATCACCCAATTGCAGCTGTTGAAACCATGGTAAAGATCGCAAATGCAACCGAAGCAGGACTTGACACATCGGGAGGGACTCCTGGAGCATTGGTCAAATTCCGTTCGACACGTGCAGTAGCTCATGCAGGTGTTGAATTGTCTAAGATAGCATCAGCACGCCATATTTTGGTTGCTACACAGCATGGCAATGCACCAAGATTGGTTGCTGGTTACAAACCAGATGTAGTTGTTACTGCTGTAACTGATAGGATTAGAGCAGCGAGAAGAATGAATCTACTGCCTGGTGTTCAATCTGTAATGGTTGATGAAAATGAACGTGGTTCAAAAACAATGCAGAACGCAATTAGGAAACTTGCGGATGAGGGGGGAATCAAGCCAGGGGAGCGAATCGTAGCAATATCTGGGTCTCCTCAAGCCATGCGAGGTGCTACAAGCACAGTTAGACTATACCGTCTGGAATCCGATGGAACAATTTCCGGCACAGAGTGATATGAGCCATTCTTTTTCGACGCAAGGTTCAATGGCGGACATCAATGCCGACAACCATGGCTAAGAGTTCACTAAATGCAATTCTTATCGCGACCGGACTTGTACTTGTTTCACTAAACTTAGGTTTGAGTGCGTACGCTGTAGGACAAGTCCCGGCCGCCGTTGAAGAGGCTGTTGCGACAAAAGTGAAGGATGATATCTGTGAAAACACCCTGTGTACTGAGGTAAACGAGGACTGGGTAGAATCCACCTCACAGAGAGATTTCTATGCATGGCATATTCTGAATGTGGATGACGTGGCAAACAATAATTCTGAGCCGATGTATGAAAGAATCGGACCAATTACATATGACGTCACACTAAAGAGAGCGGTTGACAATTATGATATCAAGAACGGATTGCTTACCTACACTCAATCTACATCTTACTCTTGT
>JAYYDR010000088.1:0-22747 GCA_036160735.1 Thermoplasmatota archaeon | reverse complement strand
CACCTCTTCTAATCAGACACGGCGGCCTCTGCGGCCACCCTTCTTCTTTGTACCATCGTGAGCGATTGGTGTTACATCTTCGATTCGAGTAACGGTTACTCCCGCACGGGTTAGAGCTCTGATTGCTGCTTGAGCACCAGGACCTGTGTTGTTGGACTTGTTTCCACCAGGTGCGCGATACTTTACGATAACTTGAGTGAATTCTTTCTCCTTCAGCTGGTCTGCCATTCTTTCTGCTGCTCTTGTTGCAGCGAATTGGCCACCAGAGTCCTTGGAAGACTTGACAACTTGGCCACCGGAGCAAGTTGCGATTGTTTCAGCACCGGTTAGATCGGTTGCTGTCATCAAGACATTGTTGTAACTTGAGAAGATGTTGATGATTGCCTTGCGCATCATTCACCGCCCCCAGTTATCGTATCTTCTGCTCTTGGCGCATCTTCAGCCGACTCATTGACGCTGGATGCTTCAGATTGTGTGAATTCTGGGTCAACTTCGTCTTCTGCGTATTCAGCAGATTCACGAACGCCAAGGATAGTTTGTCTAATGACGTGGTTTTCATCATTCAACTTAGAACGAGGATGGTACCTGATTAGTTCCTCTTCGTCTCTTGTTACAGGGTATGATGGAATTGTTACCTTTTGGTCACCGATGCAGATTTGTCCGTGGGTTACCAGTTGTCTTGCTTGCTTCATCGAGCATGCTAGACCCTTGTAGTAAACTTGAGCCTGCAAACGGCGATTTAGAATATCTTCAGCCGACAGAGATAGAATGTCGTCCAGAATAGCGTCTGTTGCGATTAATCCCTTGCGGTTTAGAGATGCTAACAGAGCATCTTTCTCACGAGCGTAGTGTCCTTCGGATGTGTCGACTCTACCAATCAACTTCATCGCTTGGCCACGAATACGGCGAAGTGCAGACTTTGCCTTCCAAATCTCGGTCATGTTCTTTAGACCGTGGTTTGCCTTGATTGCGTGCTCTTCTTCAATTCTGTCAGCCTTCCATGGATGTGGAGGAGTGTCGTACTTTGGTCGTGCGAATTTTGGATGTCCCATATCTCATTCCTCCTATCACTTCTTACGCTGTACTCCCAGAGTCAGACCGAATCTTCCGTTGGAACGGCCGCGCTGTCCACGTACCTTGTGACCACCAGCGTGGCGGACTCCACGGTAACACTTGATTGAACGAAGACGAGAGATATCGTCTTCATGGGTTAGTTTGAGATCTTGTCCGGACAGGTGAAGTTCGTCACCGGTTTCAAGGTCTCTTTGGCGGTTTAGCATCCACAGTGGGACGTTCTGAGCGTAACTTTCGATTGCTTCACGTAGAGTTTCTTGCTGTGCAGCATCCAAGTGTCCAGCTTTCATACTTGGATCGAATCCAGTTATGTTGCAGATATTTGCTGCAGTGCGATCGCCTACCCCACGTACTGCAGTTAGTGCAGTCCTGAGGGGCTTGAGACCGTCAATGTCGGTATCTGCCATTCGAAGCATGTAGGAGAAGTCGTCTCCCAAATCCTGATCATTTGCCATTACATTTCACCTGTAAAACGCGTACAACATGATGTCGAGCGGCTTTGCGACAAACCACCCCTATATCAAGACCGCGATTGGCCATTCGCGATACTGCGCCACGAATCGCCCTTATTCAGACCTCCTGTTCGTGGTGCTAAAAGCCTATTGTCATTCTAGACACAAAAGTAACATCGCATCATGTGGCTGTTTTGCAACAAATCCGGTGTGCGGGCCCCCCTTTGATGCGAGTTGCCTGTCAAGGCTACCCTGCAGTTTAGGCTGGAGGTTTGGATCTACTGTCATTCTGAGAGTTAATTTCCCAAAACCGTATTCTCTGGATGCATCGACGAGGTGAGAAATAGTATCCATTGACAAATCGGTATGAACTAATTTAACGATACGCCCTGTAGATTGAACCAATAATTTTTGATTATGATTTTCGAAATTAACTGGGTTTGAGTGATGAATTTGAGGTCTTCTTCCATTCGTGACACTCCAAGTTACTGAGGCGTCATCAATGACATGGCGGAGGTATTCATGTGCCAAGCCCGATTCTACAAGAGCGGCATCAAGAATTGTGACGTATTCGCCTTTTCTCGGTGGTCGTCGATGTTCTGAAACTTCAGTGTAATCTCCCTCTATGACCAATGGTTTGGATTTCAGATCTGGTGGAATACGAACAAATCTCCTTGGAATGCCTGGTGAAGATAATTGCCCAATCCACAGTGAAAGTCTGTCGACTCTGCCCCTTCCTCTGCTTGTCCATACCCATGTTTTCCCGGTTCCAGGCCAGAACGAATCTACAATTTCTTCGACTTCTAATTGTTGACTAGAATCAAGCCTTGGGGAGAGGTCTAGCAGAATTGCTGGCCCTCTTTCTAACTGGATTAAACTGTCTTTCCATGCTGCGAAAATATCTGGTAGATTCGGTGCCATTTCATCTAGGCTGTGAGTTCTCGAATTACGAGGACGAGCGGGGTCTAGATGCAGCATTGCGAATTTCTGATTTGCATCGCCAATTGTCCCATCGCCGACTTGAATCCTAGACTCTAGTAAACTATCCCCGAACCCATGTTCAGCAACCCTCCTTAAATTTGAGTTAGCTGCTTGAGCAGTTGGCTCATGCATTTCAATTCCCACTCCTTTCCTGCCGAGCATTGCACAATATGCTGCAAGTTGTATTCCGCTGCCGCAGGCTGGGTCAAGAATGGGGCCGTCAGGCAGTTTGCACTTTCTCACCATTTTTGCCCGTTCAACTGCTACTTGCCAAGGGGTTGCTAGCGGCTTTGCTTGGTCTGCATAATGGAAAAACAACCCCTTTGGAGCTGTTGAATCAATAGTCGTGGGGCCACTCAGATCTGAGTCTGAAGGAATTAACTGCAACTTATTCACCCAGAAATATCAGACCGAACTAGAAGACTTTCGAATGGTATCCCTGCATCTTCAAACGCTTCTTTACCACCTTCTTCCCTATCTAAAATACTGATTACAGCAACAACCTCGCAATCGGTTTCTTCTTCGATTCGCTTGACCGCCTGAATTGCGGAGCCGCCGGTTGTTGTAACGTCTTCAAGGATAATTACACGACCACCATTTGCAATCGATGCGCCTTCGATTCCCGGAGGGTTGTTGGTTTTTCTACCCCCTCGCCCTTTTGCTTGCTTTCTGACCATAAACCCGAGCCTGTCTGAAGTGAAATCTGTGGCTACAACCAATGCTGCTAATGGCACAGCACCAAGTTCGAGACCCCCGACAAAATCAGCACCGATTTCGTCACATCGAGCATTCATCAGTTCTCCAACCAATCTTCCTGCTTCTGGATTCATCATCACCGGTTTCATATCGAAGAACCATCTTGATGTTCTCCCGCTAGCTAACGTAAACGCCTCGTCATTTCCACCATCAAGGAATGCCAATTCACGAACTAAATCAACAAGGCGCATCCAGCGAGCATCCTCGCGCAGCGTTGTGGGAACTGACATGTGCAAACCCATCGGTTTGAGGCGAATGAACCTTCCCTTTGAGATTGCAATGGTTGTGGTAGCCCTTATGAGCCACCGCCTTAGAGGGCCAATAGTTAGCCATGATTCAGAAAGGCGCTAGAGATGTTCACGACCCGCTGCTGGGTTTGGACATTGAGCGTTTGGAAAAGGAAATCCAATCATACGAAGAATGGCTTGACGAGAGAACCGAAGAGGCTTACAAAATTGCTGAAGTAGCACGGAAGAAAGGATTTGACCATTCTCTTGAAGTTGAGATTCCTAGGGCTTCCGACCTTGCTAGCAGGACTGAAAAACTGCTCATTGAACACTTGGAAGGTGCAGAAGTTGCGGACGACATCAGAAAACTACTAGCAGAGTTTGACCGTGAAACCACTTCTATCAAGATGGCTACAATAGTTGCAAAGCGATTCAGAGACAACGGGTATGACTTGCAAAAAAGTATCGATGTTGGGTTAAGAGTTGGCCTTGCTATTCTGACAGAAGCGGTACTAGTCGCACCATTGGAAGGTATAAGCGAAGTTAGGCTACTACCAAACCTCGATGGAACCCAGTTCCTATCGATTCACTTCGCTGGACCAATCAGAGCGGCTGGTGGTACCGCGCAGGCCCTGGCAGTACTAATCGGGGACATGATTCGCAGAGAGTTAGATGTTGATGCATACAAGCCATCAGATGACGAGGTAGAACGTGTCAAGGAAGAATTCGGATTATATCGCGGAAATTTGCAGTACAGGCCTCCTCCAGAAGAGGTTGATACTATTGTTAGAGCGTGTCCGGTTATGGTTAACGGAGAGTCAACTGAGGACATTGAATGCGCCGGATATGGGCGTGTTAGAAACATCGATGAAGCACGTATTCGCGGTGGTGTCTTGCTGGTTATCGGAGAAGGTTTGTGTCTGAAAGCTCCAAAGATTCAGAGACACACTGAGAGGTTGAAAGTGCCTGGATGGGACTTTATTTCGGCATTTGCAAACAAAGGAAAAGAGAAGTCTGCTGAAGGCGAAGGCGGTGGCTTCAAATCGCGTAGAGTTCCTGTGATTTCCAAGTTCATGAAAGACATCATCGCTGGAAGGCCAGTCTTTGGTGCCCCATTGGAGCCTGGGGGATTCCGTCTTAGATACGGAAGAGCTCGCCCCTCTGGACTTGCTGCAGGTTCTTGCAATGCGGCCTCGATGTCTGCTATGGACGACTTCATCGCAGTTGGAACACAAATGAAAATTGAGAGGCCCGGTAAAGCCTGTGCGATTACACCGTGTGATATTGCTGAAGGCCCTTGGGCTATTCTTCAAAATGGAGAATTCAAGCAGTACAATGATTCAGAATCATTCAACAAAGACCGCACTCAGATTTCATCGATATGGGATAACGGTGAGTTAGTTTTAGGCTATGGAGAATTCATGGAGAACAACAAAAATTTGGTTCCAGCAGCATATTCCCATGACTGGTGGGCTGCGGATTTAATCGATGCTCTCGATAGCGAACAAGCAGTGGATGAATTTTGCAGATTCATTGGCTCAACAAGGAAGGACCTACCAGATGGGACTCCCGGCCTTCCAATAAATCAGGATACGGATTTTGATGCTCGATTCCACATACGTAGGAAGTGGAGAGATTACTTGATTTCATTAAATCCAAAATGGGAAGCAGCAAAAGAAATTGCAATCCGATTCTCTACTTCTCTAGTTGGCGCACACAATCCTTGGTGGTTAGATCTGCCCATTGAATGGGTTCCTGCATTGCTAAAATCGATTGAAACAGCTACCGTTAGAGATGGTAATTTACGATTCATCGATGGCGTAAAAGGCTGGAATCCACAGGATATGGATGAACTTAGGCCGGAAAAGGAAGACGCGATAAATTACCACGAAATCCCAGGCCCAAGCATCCCTGTAGAGGATGGAATATTTTCTGATTTAATACCACATGGGTGGGTATTGAGAATTCACGGTTTGGTTAAGGGTAGTGCACTCATGCTGGGCCTTGCTCATCACCACGATGGTGATGATTTGGTCATCACTGAAGGTTGGGAGGCTCTCTTGGACGGGCTTGGATACTCATTGAAGGGTAATGCACCAATGAAAATCGAGGATGCTGATACTGTTTTTTCTGATAGAATCAGCGAGTTGCGTTCTGCCGCAGTTACACTATCAAAAGAAAGGAGTCGAAAAAGAGATTTAGAAAATGAAAGGTCAACCGTTCGAATCGCTGCTGAAACTAATGCTAGGCAAAGAGGATTGGGCATTGCTGAAACCGATAAAATCGGTAGAGATGCGGCAAACCAATTACCTGACCCAGGTCCTAAAGACCCGGAAAAATACCTCAGAGCACAAGTACTAGAAGATGACCACGCAGTAGATGGAATTCTTACTCAAATTAGACAGATTTCGAGGCTAAGATGGGAACACTCGGCCCCGGTGAGAGTCGGTTGTAGAATGGGGCGCCCTGAGAAGAGTGCACCTAGGGAAAAGCCAACAGTGCATTCTCTTTTCCCAATTGAGCTCTATGGTGGGAATCAGAGACTGATTGCGAATGCTGTAGACCAGAAAGATTTGAGAGTTCAGATGGGTGTCAGATTCTGTACTGTTTGCGAAAAGAAATCTCCAATGATCAACTGCCATCATAGGAAATTAGACGACTTTGGAGAAGAAAAGCCAGGTGAAGTTTGTGGTGGAAGAACCGAATTAAGAGTTGCAAGTGAGAAGGAAAACGCTCGCAGAAGAGGTGAGTTGCAAACAGTAAGAATCGACAATATACTCGAGGATGCTAGGATTTCTCTTGGCCTCGATAGAGTCCCAAAGCGAATGAAAGGACTGAAGAAACTAATGAGTAAAAACCAGACTCCAGAGCCAGTAGAAAAAGGAATATTGAGAGCAAAGCACGGCTTACCCGTATTCAGGGACGGCACGATAAGATTCGACATGAGTGATGTCCCAGTAACACACTTTACCCCAGAAGAGGTAGGTGTTGAGTGGGGCCAATTGAAGCATCTTGGTTATACCCACGACTGTTTCGGAGAAGAGTTGCAGAGAGACGACCAAATGCTTGAGTTATTCCCGCAGGACTTTATTTTGGCTAGAAATGGTGCAGACTATTTCGTGAGGGCAGCCCAATTCATCGATGAATTGTTGGTCCGATTTTACGGAATGGAGCCTTACTACCATGTCCAGAAACCCGAAGACCTCGTCGGCCACCTAATTTGCGCCCTAGCACCTCACACATCTGGAGGAGTACTGTCGCGATTAATCGGTTTCACAGACAGCTCAGGGGGTTATGCTCACCCACTATTCCACGCTGCAAAGCGCAGGAATTGTGATGGCGACGAGGATGCGATTATGCTACTCATGGATGGTTTGCTTAACTTTAGTAGAGATATCTTGCCATCCAACAGAGGTGGAAAAATGGATGCTCCTCTCGTATTAACCACTAGACTAAACCCTACAGAGGTTGACAAAGAAGCACTCAATGTTGATTCTGCATGGCACTATGAAAGATGGTTCTATGAGGCAACATTAGACCAGCCTCACCCCAAGGCTCTAGCTGATAAGATGGATTTCATCGAGAGAAGATTAGGAACTATCGGGGCTGTTAGAGGCCTAGGCTATACACATTCGACGAAGAGCATGTCTGAAGGCCCGCCTCTCTCTGCATACAAGACGCTCGAGACGATGATTGACAAAATGAACGGGCAACTCTCACTCGGACATCGCCTTCGAGGAGTTGACGTTAGAACCGTAGCATCGAGTGTTGTTCGCTCACACTTCTTACCTGACTTAAGAGGAAATCTCGTCGCATTTACGCGCCAAAAAGTACGCTGTTTGAAGTGTGGCCACTCCTACCGTAGAATGCCCCTAGCAGGAAATTGCATTCAACCGAAAAAACTCACAGGCAGAGGAATGAGTGCGTTTGGGGTGAAGAAATCCGAAGGAGACATGTGTAACGGGAACCTTGCACTAACTGTGACCGAAGGTGCGGTTAGAAAATATATCAAGGTAACAAAGCACGTAATTGAAACATATGGGGTAGACCAGTACACTCGTCAAAACGTTGAATGGTTGGCTGATAGCGTTGAAAGTTTATTCAATAATGACAACGCAAAGCAACTCAGTCTGGCAGACTTCTTGTGATCAATTTGGCCTAACAGGGTCTTGCCAAATTCCTGATGTGTCGTTGGTTGTAGGAATCGTCTCCTGAACCCCATTTGACGATTTTTCTATTCGTTGTTTGATGACATAGCGAACGAAATTTTCTCCAAATGCTACTGCTACTGTTCCGATTGAAAACAATACAACTCCGCCAATGAACGCGCCTTTTAGGGGCCATGTAGTAACCATCGTTTTTGTTTCAACACCATCTTCTACCATTGTAATTACGGTAATTTTGCCCTCTTCTGCAGTTGCTGAGTGTACTACGCATCCATCATCTGTAGTTCCCGACCATGAGTAAATTGTTTCAGAGCCCTGTTCGATGCTAAGATTAACAGATAACACACGGCCGTTTAAGGATTCAAAACAGTGCTCAATTTCGTAGTCAATTTCACTACCTACAATACTAGATAATTCAGCATCTCGATTTTCCTCGAAATCAGCACCAGGGCGGTTGATTTCTTGAATTGCACTTTGCTCGCTAACGAAGTACCAGCCTGTGTTAACCACAAGTAATGCGATTAACCATAACCAGTAACTTTTCTTCATTTCAAACCCTCAAAGACAATATGTTAAGCACTTTACTCATCCATTGTAACTTGATTAGTTTTCGTTTTTTATCGGTAACTCCAGACCATTGGCCAACATCATCGGTAGAAAATCCGACCAATTCTACTTCGCTAGCGCCCAATGCATACGCTATGCATACCGCTCTGTCTCCGTCTGTAAAACCCCCGGGGTTGTGCATACCATCTATCTTTATTGGAGTTTGATGGGTTAAGAAAATCTCTTGTTCATCGTCGATTAAAGAGAGTAAATCATTCCAAGATTCCACATTGTCCCCGTGCGCATGAAGACAAATTGGTATCCCTTTATTCAAGGCCTTCTCAATATGGGGGGTGCCATCTCCATCTGTAACGATTAATGCTACGCTTGATAGGTCTGCTATCGCTCCAATCGCACCATCTGCTACAACTGTTGGAAATTGTGTTTCCACGCCCGGTTTTGCGGCTGCACCAACAACTGTAACCTTTCCTTCAAACATTACGTCTGGTTCAGTATTTTTGCATTTTGAAACTAATAATTTGGCGCTCTCGATATCAGAATCTAAGCTCCAACCAAACGATTCTCTAATCTCATCTTGAATGAGAATTAGTTCCTCGTTAACCGCCTTCATGGGTCCTCGCACTTACAAGTTGCAAATGAATGAGAGGGTTCAAATGCCTCCTCCAAGAATATGATTTCGTGCCAAAGCCAATGACTGTTCCTGACCTTTTGGATGAGGTCACACTTGCGAGGTATCCATTCCTACCGCAAGCGAGGTCGTGGATTGCGAGCATGGCTGCTAAACATCAAATCGACATCGATGAACTGCTGGATGGCAGCATGATGGACAGGGCTAGGATTAGAGCTCGCTCAAGACTTGTTGATTCGGTCGATAGTGATGAGGGAGTAGAGGTTGCATCGATCAGTGACATACACACGGAAGAGGGGAGACTGCTTGAGGCCTTTTCCTTCTACTACGCAAGATTGGTTGTCGGAGCAAGCGAAGACGAGAGGCTAATTTCTAGATGGGCTCAAGCTGAAGCTGAGCGGGCTCAAAGAATTCTGGAGAGAGACCCTGCTATTCACGTGATTGCGAACACATATGTTTCGGAAATCGAGTGCGATGAAAATGGTATTTGGAAGATGGGTTTGTCAGATTTTATCGAATTGTGCACCGGAATTACCGGCTCACGGTGGCGGCTGCCAAATTGCGAGATTAGTGACGGCTGGGTAACACTGCATGATGAGGGGCAGAAATATTCCTCAAGGGCCAAGGTTGCAAGATTGCTTAGAGAGCGAATGAAAGATGATATCCGCATGGACGCAATTGAGAAAATGGAAAAAATGGACGAGGGGCTATTAATTAGGCTTGCAGAACCAGTTGGAATGATTCGTGGACTAGTGGCATCAAAAACCGCTGAAACAATTGCATTAATTGGTGCGGGTGAGCAAGATTGGCCGCCGTGTATGCGAAAGGCCGTTGCAGAATTATCTGAAGGAGTAAACGTAAATCACTTCGGAAGGGTATTCCTTGGTTCTATGTCTAGGTGTATCGGCCTGCCTGTTGAAACAACAGTTGATTTCTTCCGAAACGCTCCTGACTTTAGCGAATCAACTACAACATATCAAGTCAATCATTTGTACGAGAGAGAATATACTCCATCTGGTTGTTCTAAATTGAAAATAAACCATAATTGTGCAGTTAGAACCGGTGATGATAGGTTATGTGACCAACCGTGGATGGACCATCCACTGAAATACATCCGTGCAAAGCAAAGGCGACGAAAAAGAGTCGAAGGGTTAGAAAGCGTCAGTCAAGATGTCAATTCGGGCGATGATTGATGAACAGGAAGCGCGTCCGGGTAACCGTAGGCGGAGAGGGTTGCAATGACTAGGACACTTGTGATTACTGTTGACAGGGACAACGACCTTGGTCTCAAAACAGCGATACGTGGACCTGTTGTTGGTAGAAAGCAAGTCCTAACCGCTGCACTAAAACTTGGAATTGCAGACCCCGAGGAAAGTGATACCAATGCCATTCTCGGTGCGCTTCACCAACACGACAACCTAGCAGAAGTTGGAGGAGAAAGCGACGATGTCGAAGTTGCAATTCTAACCGGTGACGAAAAGGTAGGAGTTAGGTCTGACAGGGCGATTGCTGCCCAACTTGAGGAGGTTGTAACCGAATTCCAACCAGACCAAGCGATTTTGGTTACAGATGGTGCAGAAGATGAATCTGTAATGCCGATTATTCAAAGCCAGGTAAGAATTGACCACGTTCAGAAAATTATCGTAAAGCAGTCAAAGGGTATTGAGGGTACATACTACTACATTGTAAAGGCACTAGAAGATCCTAAGTGGCGTGCGAAGATGTTAGTTCCTTTGGGCGCAATAATGGCGATTTTCGGCCTAGGTATAATGCTACCAGATACTTTAGGAGGAATTGTAATCGGTTCTCTACCTCTTGTTTTCGGTCTGTTTATCCTCTCTAAAGGACTTGGAATAGAAGCAACCGTTGGAAGAATTGCTCAGGAGATGCGAGAAAACGCTGATGCTGCTATGTTCTCTTCATTACTTTGGACAACTACGGTATTCAGTGCAATATTTGCCGTTGCAATGGGCTATGACAAGTATATCGAATTGGAAGCAACAACTAACACTTCCGTTGTATGGATTGGAGTTGTTCACTCTGCTCTGGCGTGGATCGTTATTGCATTCCTTACCTCTACTGCCGGATTTATGCTACTGCGTTTGAAGAAGGGTTCATTCTCGGGAAGACTGATTATTCTAGCTGTATTCGGCATGGTTGTCTATTCATTCCTAGACCAAGGTCTGTTGATTGCGATGGATGTACTGACCGGAGTTGGTTACGACTTCACAGTTCAAGAGATATGGGAGGATATGCTTGAGCCTCTAATGTGGATAGCAGTACTATGGGTAACTACAACCATCGTTAGAGCTGTACAAGCAAGGCAAGCCCAGTCTGAAAGATACTGGGGCATCTAATCAAGAATGGAATACTGACTCAGTCATGCACTGAGGGCAAGTGACCTTAATCGGCCTAACGTTAGGAATTCCAAGTGGTGCAGAGCAGGCAGGACACATAATTGCCTGATTTACCTGTGATTGGTTAGACTGCCCTCGGGCAGAGGGGTCGTACCTCAATCGGTAATTATCTGGATTGTCGATGTACCTTGGTGCAGTGTTCATTGGTTGAGCGTTGTCTAGGTCGGCTACTTCTTTGCTTGCCACGGGGGAAAAATCTGCTACCTCGTTGGATTGGTTGTTGGTCGCTCCCGCTTTGTAAGCAGCTAACTGAGATTCTATCTCAGCAAGTCCAACGCCGTGGTTTCTACTAACTGCATCCATCTCCAGCATTTGGTCGTATCCAGAGAGACTTGCGAGTCTAGCGAGTACATCCTGTGGGAGTGGCATACAGTGTCTCGGAAGCACCATACACATAGAAGATTCGTTTTCCGTGCTTCTAAATGGGAAGTCCCGCTTGATTACGGGGAGTTTTTTACAGGATGAGGGGATAAATCAAGTTACTACTTGCGTAAATCGGGAAATCATTTCCGATAAAAAGTAAAAAAATGCCTTCAATACATTGATGACTTCAAATAGGTAGAGCAGTCGGCCGGCAACCAAGGAGGAGCAAAAATGTCGCAATCTAAACCACGATTTTCATCGCACTCAAAGAGTGCCAAATCTGCACGTTCACTAACCTGTGGACAAGTGATGAGCACACCACAAATTATCGGAAGGGATGCATCGGTTGCAGATGCAATAGACATGATTACAACTAGAGAATGGGACCACATTTTCATTGTAAACTCCGAGAGAGTTCCAATAGGTAGAATTCACGCAGTTGATATCTTGAAACTCGTCGCAAGAAAGACTGTCAATCGCGATATTGCATGGATGCATGGCATTCCCGCGAAACAATTGGTTACCCAAGAAACAATGACTATGCAAGAAAGTACTCCACTTCTGAAGGCTGCTGCGCTGATGCTAACCCACGATTTGAATCAACTCGCAGTGACAAACAAGCAAGGACAAATCGTAGGCACTGTTTCCCACAGCGTCGTCGCTAGAACACTTCCCAGATTCATTCTTTGAGCAAGGTTCAACAACAAATTGACGGTGGAAGTTTCATGCCGACTTCGCCAAGGCTGTGGCCAAATCCACCTGGAAATTCTCCTTTACCACTGCCAGCAGGGCCCATGTTTTTCTCGGGTAGAGAATTAAGTGAGTTGACTTTTCCTACGATGCCTGCTCAAGGTAAAATTGACTTAGCAGGATTGAAAGAATATGTTGGTAACTTCACTCTGGAAAATGGTCAGAAAGTATCACAAGTTATCGACTTGGAAAAGCGAAGACCTCTGTTGATTGCAGGAGAGTTAGCAAATCCATACCGCCTTTGTGACATAATGGCACCAGACATGCCGATTATTCCGGTCAGGCTTGAAGGAGTATGCAGAACCTGGGCTGACAACCTAGACCCTAGAGACATACAACCGGGAATTCACCATGTCACCCTTGCTAGATCGCCAGGGTGGTGGGAACGTTCATTCATCACCTTACTCGAACTTCCGGATATGAAGAAGTTACTAGCATGGTTAGATGGTTCTAGTGCGAACACTTGGTTGCCAAAGCGACTTGCTGAAGGAGTTATTCGATTAGAGAGTGACATGGACCTTATGTCTCCAGATTTAGAGAACATTTCATGGGATGGTATTGAAGAAAAAGTCACCGTAGAGACCCCTGTACCTAACGGACCTGAACTAGACCTGTCCACAATCATGATTCCAATCAACACACGAACTGGCTGCTATAATAGCAGAGGAAGAGTTGCTCGATGCGCACACTATCCGCAAACAGAATTCCATGAGAAGTTATTCAGAAGAGGTTCGTCTTTCAAATGGGACCAAATCCTCAACTTCCTGTGATTTACGAAATCCGGGATTCTGATTAAATATCTCAGCACATAATTAGGCGCATAACTGGAAGAGAGTTTGATATGAGTTCGGATAATGACAAGTCTCGAAATTTCAAAACTAAGTCCAAAGCCATGCGCCAGTGGAAGGAGAAGTATTACGACAGTGAAAATTCAGAGGACCAAAGCAAAAACGACTCTGGAAAGATGCGAAATAAGAGTAAAGAAAATACGGAAATTAAACCCACCCATTCAGAGAGTAATTTACAGCATATTGCCATGAATAAGGTATTCATATCGGCTGCTTTCATTGGGAGCATTTTGATGGTTCTTGGTTATTCTTGGGGCCCAGAAGGTTGTGAGGACAGTACCATTTTTGAAGGTCTTGGGAAAATCCTGATTTTCATGAGTTTGTTTGGCGCAGCTGTCAACATATTCACCCTATTTGTGTCTTTTTCGGACAAAGATTTTGATTCTGCAGTAGTACTTGGATGGGGGCTTCTACACGCTTTGTGTTGGTTTGTGGCAGCAACGATCGCGAGTGAAGCATTGCTTAGCGATGCCTGGTGTAATGGAAATGGGCCGTCTTACGACATTGGGGCTGGATTCTAGATTATACTAAGTGAAGGGTTTGCCAATGGGTTCCCGGGGCGTCCCCGCTTTGGGTCAATATACTGCGCAATGCTATTACATTACATGAATGGAATGGGCTCACAAAAAAGTGCAAGGCTAGAGCGTCTAAAGATGGAGATTACAGAATACGTATCTCGAAATCCTGGATGTTCTGCAGCTGATATCGTAGATCATCTCTCAAACACTCTGAGGATGAGGAATCACGGTCTAACCTCACGTAAGGTTGGATTCTTTATTCCTAGATATCTAAAGAACATCGTTGGATTCAAACTTGACCGTTCAACCGGCAAGAGAATCTACAGCGTATCATGAAAAGGTCAAATCGCTGCTAGTGTTGGCTAGCATCGATGAGCGCTCCTGAAGCAGAGGAACTGTGGCCGTCTCTTGACGAGTCAATTGGCAGGCAGCCGTGCTTTCCTAGTGGACCTGTTTGGTCTGTTTTACCTACACTAAAGGGTCAGATGACTGATATGCTTGCAGATGTCGGTGAAAAGAGAAGGGATGGCGTAAGTATCGATTCCTCGAAGGGTCCTGTACACATTCATGAAAGTGCTACTATCGAGCCTTCAGTGCACATAATTGGGCCTGCGTACATCGGGCCATGTGCGGTGGTTCGCCATGGCGCATACATTAGAGAATTCTCATGGATATGTGGTGGAGCACTTGTTGGACACGCTAGTGAAACAAAGCACAGCATTCTTCTTCCAGGATCAAAAGCACCTCACTTCAACTATGTCGGAGATTCAATACTTGGGCCGGATGTGAACCTTGGGGCAGGTGTCAAACTGTCCAATCTCAGAAACGACGGTGGCGAAGTCCATACTAGAATTGACGGCGAAAGGGTTGCTACCGGTCTCAGGAAATTTGGCGCAATTCTAGGCGAAGGGTGTCAACTCGGATGTAATGCAGTAACAAATCCCGGGGTAGTGTTAGGGGCAGGGTGCATGGTAATGCCAAACACTACAGTGACGGGAGTACATTCCGCAGACTCGACTATCAGGTGATTACATGCTGTTTGGCACTGATGGAATTCGCGGCGAAGTCGTTGACTCCCCTTCAGATGATGAAGAAGCAATATCACAATTATTGGATGATAGGATGATTTCTGCTCGACTCATGAGAGTCGTTGGTGAAGCATTAACCAGAATTGCAGGCATGGACAACACGGTGATAATCGGCTGGGACGACAGACCGAGAAATGGTGAACTCGTCGCAGCACTAACTGTCGGCCTACACCTTGGTGGATGCAAGGTAATTCATGCTGGAATCTGTGCAACTCCGGGGCTGCATAATTCACTCTTTGAGACCAATGCTAAGCTTGGCTGCATGATCACTGCAAGCCATAATCCAGTTTCTGATTCTGGAATCAAAGTATTCGATTCAAGAGGTTTCAAAACAAATCCTGACCTTGAGAGAGAGATTTCTGAACTTATTGTTCAATTAGCTGCTGAGGAAAGAGAAGTTGACAGCAGCGAATTAGCCGTTCTAGAAAGACCTGACTCGGTTTTTGACGCGGACACAGCACATCAAGAATTACTGAAAATCCGCTATGGTGAATTCTCTGAATTGTTCGCACCTATTCTGCCCACAGATATTGTATTGGATTCCTCAAAAGGTGCTGCTAGTTATTGGCTAGACAAGTTCCTATCAGAGATCGGTGTCAGCGCGTATGAGGTTTCAACAAATGCTCCGGCATTGAACGAAAATTGTGGTGCGGGGGAATTGAAACCAACCGATTCATGGACGTGGGAAGAAGCAGAAAAATCAGAACACATCATGATTAGTTCGCTGGAGAGAAAGCCTGCCGGGCAAGTTATTGCTGCTGCATTAGATGGTGATGGTGACAGGTGTCTACTAATCGAATCAACCGAAGATGGATGCAAGGTAGTAGATGGCGATGAAATGGCAGACCATATTCTAAGGTCCGCAAAGGGTGATTGGCACCTTGCTGCTAGTATTGAATCGGATCTCGCACTAGCATCTTCACTTGGTCGTTTGAATGCTGAGGTCAGATTTTCACAGACTGCTGTAGGAGATAGATGGTTGTCCCATGCGCTGAAAGATAGCGGAGAGAGAGTCTTGGGGGTTGAAGACTCTGGACACCTAGTCTTGTCGGGACCTAACCCAAATGGAGGAAGAGTGCTTGTTGGAGACGGTGTTGCTAGTATGCTTGTCGTGCTATGTGCAATGTCATGCGCATCTAGAGTTGAAGGCTTCCATCGTGGATTCAAAAATAGAATTTCAATATCCCCTTCAAACAGAAGTAAGTGGGATGGAAGCAATTCACTTTCAGATGAAGTCGAGGCAATAGCGAGTGATTTCCTAGGTGAAATGAGTCGTAGTGGCCTTATTGGAGAGCCCAACTTGATGTTGTTGGAAAAAGATGGAATCTCTATTGGAATACGAAATTCTGGAACCCAAGCTAAGACCAATGTCTCACTAAGAGTCGCTGCAGGTATTGCCCACTCGACTGCTGTAGATGCAGTTGCGAAAATCTCTGAGTTACTACGAGATAGATTGCAGCACTAGTCATTTGCCAATTGCTCTTCATACTCTTGGCCCAACCAGGTTACCAATCCTAGGAGTATTGCTGTTGATATCAACATCACAAGAAGCATCAGAGAAGTTCCACCTGCAAGCATTAGAATACCTGCAACAATCCATGCAAGAATAAGGTCAATCGCTCCGAATATTCTCCAGCCCCTTCGCAGTGTAACCACGCCGATTAGCCACGAAGTAGTCGATACTGCAAGTATCAAAACCATCATCAAAACGCTAGTCTGCTGATAATATCCGAATGCGCCGGATGGAATCAATAAGTGACCTATCCAAAGACCGGAAGAGACCCATTGCTGCTTGTTTGTCACAACACAACTGATTGCAGAAATAAGTGCCATTGTCCCTAGTGCGATCATGAATAAAGAAGTGGTTCCTTCCAAAACTTCGATCCATCCTCCTAGAGCGTTCCATGATATTGGAATGAACAATGCCAAACCAACCGGCACCGCTGGTTGAATCCATCTAAGTGAGTTCTTCAATGCAAAAATCGCTGCCAAAACTCCGGCAATTCCAAACGAGATAGAAATTGTCATGACCGCCCAAATAATACGGCCGATTGCCCCTCTGTGGTCGCCTAATTCTCGCTTAATTCTCTCTGATTCAACCCACTCGAATAGGAGTACTGCAGCGATGAGGAAAACCTCGAGAGAAATTACAGGCAATACCCATGATAGCTCATCACTGTAGTTTGGAGAGAGTTGAATTCTGTCAATTCCCATAAGTGAAGTGAGTACTCTGGATATCAACAGAAGTAGAACTATTCCTTCTAGAACTGAAGGGATCCTTAGACCAAGGTCATTCCTACCAAGCAGAGATATTCCTGCCAAGATAACAAGTGCACCAAGAAGGACTAGAATTTCCCATTGGTGCTCCAGTGCGACATTTGCATCTCCTAATCTACCTGCGATTTGGATTAATGTTAGGCCAGCCATAGTAATAGCAACAGGGGACTCTATACCCATTATGTCTGGAAGTTGAAGATTAACTTGGTCCGCTCTCCAACGAGCAATTCCAATAAACAAGACCGATATGAAAGACGCCACAGCGATTGCTGGAAGAGAATCTCCGCTGGTCCATGCAAAGAATATGCCAACGACTATCGTTACGATGATGAACGATAACACGATTGTTGGTTTATGCTGGATGTCTCCTACAACTAAGTCATAATCTCCAGAAGAAGAGCGGCGTTTGGAGCGCTGCTGTTGCAATTCTGATAATTGCAATAATTCAGCATCAACCATTTTGATGTTTGAAGCTGAAGGGGACTGTTTGATTTCATCCTGCATTTCTTGACGTGCGAGATATTTCTCTAACCTCTCGTCTCTTTGAGAAACCTGTCTCATACGTGACCTTATCTCGCCTTGTGCAGCAAGCCAAGCCCCGGTGATTACGAAACTCATTCCAGCAAGATACAGTGTCAAATCATCCTCTAAACTTACCGCTGCAAGGCCAATGGTTACCAACACTGCAATACTTGCTATTGCAGATGGAAGCAATTTCTCAAGCTTTGATGCTCTTGGTAGGTATAGTCCGCCAACCGTCGAAATCGCTGCGATAGATGCAAACCGCAAATTTGTGACATCATTGGGAAACTTATCTCCGTAAGTTAGTGGATTATTCAATGGTTCATTCAATCCAATTAACATCAACATAACCGCAATAAATCCTAAGCTTATGGTAATCAAATTACCAGGCATAATTGCTTGGTGTGAAATTTTCTCCCCTTCCGTAATGCGTTTAGCGTTTAATTCTGACCAAGAAATAATCAATACCGATGATACACCTAATAGTGCAATCCAAAATGCACCGAATCCAAATCTCCATTGCAATACCAGTGCTGCAATTGACCAAGAAACTATGATTGTTCTAGGAGTTCCTTGGTGCATATCCATCCGCATTGCTACAGAATGATAAATCAGAATTAAACCCATAACAGAAACCATTCCATATGCAGGAATTGTACCTGGATTTGTAATGAATAACATTGCCAATAGAATTGTGATGAAACTGATATTCCACAATCTCATCATACCGCTATCTCTCATTCTCGCACTTAATTCTGACATGCCAACCAATCGGCCGGCTAAATTCACACCGCTATCTCCGAGTTTGAAATTGAGCGGGATTTGAATTAATATCAACAAAATCAGGTATACGGATAAGTCCAATTCTGCAAAGTTAGTCGGGATTATCTCTACAGAGATTAGTCTAGACTCAAGATTGCTTGCGAAGAAAAATAGCCAAATCCACGGGGCAATTGTTGCCGTTCCAGCAAGAGACGGTGAGTCTCTTTGTACTGCTAATACCGCTAATCCTACCCAAACAATTGCTTGACAGGATAGAAGTATTCTGGCTAGATTTTCATCTTCTGCAGGAATTAGTAGTGTTAAAATAATCACGATAGCAATTGAGCCTATCCAAAGAACGTGGTCGGATACAGCGTGTTGGTGATTCAAAATCGCTGCTGTGGTAATCGCAGCACTAAACACTGCGTAAATCGACCATGGCTCTGAGAGCGGCGAAGCGATTACGCCTCTAACCATTAGAATTAGAATCGCTAGAAGAATCGGCGCTGGCCATAATGCGTATCTCTGCAACTTCTGCCAACTTTCTCCGCGGACGACGAGATACGACGGTGTAAACGCCGATAGTAGCAGAATTAGTTGTGCCAATGCATATCCTGTTTCAAGTCGATTTGATGCGATTGCTAGCATTGCGCCGATCATTCCAAGGCCAACAGAGACTGACCAAAGCCCAGGTTTGCCTAGACCCATAGCCTTGAAGCCTGAAGAGAACCAATTTTCAGCCTTGGCAAACTTAGTCGCAGTAACCGCATTGATACCGGTTACACCAAACATCAAAAGGAAGAGAAGTAATTCATCAGTAAATGGAGTTATCTCGATTCCAAAAATCAGCCAATCATCACTGATTGCATGCAATCCAATCCATAGATATGAAACTGCAATACCTAGAGATGCCAAGTTTCCAGAAGACCTCAGATATGCTAATCCGTGGAACAGCAATGTTCCAGCCCCAATCATCACTGCAACTCCTTCCTGACCGTATGTGCCACCTGCTGCAGAACCGATTGCAAGAAGCACAATTGTTGCTTGAGTTGCGATTGCATCTTCGTCATGGTGCTGTGCTATACCGATATTGAGTACTACAAGACCGAGCAGGGATGCACCCAATTCTGTAGTGCCAATCCAATCCCAAGCATACATCGAAATTGCTAGACCGTAGAGAATTTTCATGGAAATTATTACCCATGTTACTCCAAGCAAATGCATACGCTGCTTAGGAATCCAAGTTTCTCCTAACCACATGCCGAAACCGGCCATGGAGAATAATCCGATTGCTGAAATTGTATTACTAAATATGGGAGACGTACCGACGATTGTTCCAATGGCTGACCAAACAACGATCATAGCGATCATTAATCCGTAATGTAGGCGTTTCTCTCCTTCTGTTGCATATTCGGTGACACTGTCGATTTCCGGGGCTTCGTTGACTGTACCATCTTTGTTGATGTTACTCTGTAAATCGCCACGTGAGAATATCTCGGCTACTTCTCCAACTGCTTCGTCAAGTTGTTCCTCAGAAACTGTTTCAGGTTCTTCGGCCACCTCATCTTCAAAAGCAGATTGAATGATGAAATTATCGAGGTTAATTCCAGATGATTTTTGGAAGTTCCTCTTGGAGAGGATTTCATCTTCAGCCTCCTTCTCCATACCTAGTGCTTCAATGGGTATGGATTTCAATCTCTCCCTTCGAGGTACAATAAATTTCAATTTTAACCGTGTTTGTGTCAACCTCGAACCGCAAGGGACAAAGAGGGGCCGCGGGTCGAGTGGGCATGGCGAATGTCGTAGGCGTCCCATCGGGCGACCTTTCTGAAAGTGGTATCGATACCGATGCAACGGTTTATTGGAATTTAGATAACATTTCATTAATCGACTTAGCAGTCGAAAGAAAGGAAGGATTCCTTACATCTGAAGGAGCTTTAGTTACGGAAACCGGTGAAAGAACCGGTCGTTCTCCTAATGACAAATTCATTGTTGACGAACCAACAACCAACCAAGATGTAAACTGGGGAGACGTCAATATTTCCACAGACAAAGAAGTATTCACTAGACTAAAGACACAGGTCATCGAATACCTATCGTCAAGAGAGTCACTTTTCGTCCAAGATTTGTATTGTGGGGCTGAAGAAAGTGAAGCATTACCTATTCGTGTAATCAACCAAAACGCTTGGCATAATGCATTCGCAAGAAACATGTTCGTCCGCCCAACTTCTGAGCAACTAAAGACACATACGCCTCAATTCACCGTTTATCACGCACCTCACTATGAAGCAGATGACGATGCTCTAAACTCTCAGTGCTTCGTGATTGTAAACTACGAACTTGGAGAAGTTATCATTGGTGGCACAAGGTATGCTGGAGAGATTAAGAAATCCATCTTTAGTGTAATGAACCTAATTCTTCCGAAGAAGGGGATCCTCCCGATGCACTGCTCTGCTAACACCAACGGAGAAAACACTGCAATCTTTTTCGGGCTTTCAGGTACCGGTAAAACAACTCTATCCGCAGACCCCAAGCGCGCACTTATCGGTGATGATGAGCACGGATGGGGTGCAAATGGCGTCTTCAATTTCGAAGGCGGATGCTATGCTAAACTGATCAACCTTTCAGAAGAAGACGAGCCTGAAATCTTTGCAACTACAAAGCAAAAAGGCACTGTTCTAGAAAATATCGTGGTAGACGGTGATGGAATCCCTGACTTCTTCGATACCAGCAAGACTCAGAATACAAGAGGCTCCTATCCTATTGAAGCAATTGCTAACCGCACCCTTGACAGCAAAGGCGGTCACCCCCAGAATGTAATCTTCCTAACCTGTGACGCGTTCGGTGTATTACCTCCAATCAGCAGATTAACTGCTCCACAAGCAGCATATCACTTCATTTCTGGCTACACTGCAAAAGTAGCAGGAACTGAAATTGGTGTTACTGAGCCTGAAGCAACCTTCTCTGCATGTTTCGGCGAACCATTCATGCCAATGCATCCAGGTGTTTATGCAGACTTATTATCCAGTAAAATGGCTGAGCATGGCTCTACTGCTTGGCTGATCAACACTGGCTGGTCTGGAGGATCATACGGTGTAGGAAGTCGCATGAAAATCAAGTATACTCGTGCGATGTTGAACGCTGCTCTAGACGGTGACCTAGACGATGTTGAATACGTAGTGGATGAGAGATTTGGATTCGAAGTTCCAAAGTCATGTCCAGGTGTTCCTGAGGAAGTTCTGATTCCAAGACAAACTTGGGAAGATGGCAATGCTTACGACGCTACAGCAGACAAACTTGCTACTATGTTCAACAAGAACTTTGAGCGATATGCAGCAGGTGTTTCCGATGAAGTAAATTCGGCATCACCGAGCGTGGCTTAGACGGAATTGGTTACAATTCTGTGACTTCGCCAATCCGTACCTTGATAGTTGACTAGTGTACACGGAAACCCGTTGAGGGCCATGCGTACACGTACATTCCTTCTTGCCAGCCTGATGATTTTGATGTCTGCTACACCAATTGTTGCAGCGAGTTATGACAAAGAAATCAACCAACCAAAAGAATTGAGTGAGATTCCTATTTTCGATTTTATGCCAAAATCGATTGACGATATTGGACCAAGAGTGGAACTTGGTACATCAGGAAGAGCCCCTTGTCCTGCGGTGCAAACCGATGGTGGTACTGCGGGCGATACTGGAAATTCTAGCACCACAGCTAAGAGTCTAGGGACAGACCCGACAAATGGCCCAAGTGGAGTGAACGGTTGTGTTGATTCGGCAGACTCTGAAGACCTGTATGCGATAACAACAACTGCTGGTAAAGAGGTCGACGTTGAGCTCGTTGTCCCATCAGGTGCTGATTTTGACCTTTACATCGTAGATTCGAGCAAGAGCCCCTATGCATATGACTGGTCTGAGTACAACGACCCTCTAGAACAGGTGTCTACTGCAGGCACCTCATTAGAAGGAAATGCTACCACATTCTATGTCTGGGTAAACATGTACAGCGGCGACGGCACCTACACTCTTCGTGTATGGACCAACAATTCCACACCTAAACCAGACATGACTATCTCAATGGTTGAAGCTCCTCTAAAGGCGAAAGCTGGTGACACTGTCACGGTGAATTACACCGTTGAAAATCTTGCAAACAACTCATCCGCAACGACTGGTGCGTTTGACGTATTCTTTATTCTTTCAACCGACACGACATACGACCAATTCGATACAATCCTCGATGACGTCTCAGTTGAAGCAGACTTGGCTGCTGGTGCTACACGAAATACTAGCATGAATGTCGTTATTCCTGCAAACATAACTAACGATTCATACCATTGGATTGTTTGGGC
>JAYYDR010000087.1:0-13310 GCA_036160735.1 Thermoplasmatota archaeon | reverse complement strand
CCAGTCGTTACCTTCAGCATCGCAAGGTAAGCTCCTACATCTGGCAGACCACCATCCGGGGAAGGGCAAACCATGTCTGGATGGCTTGCTACCAAGGGTACGCCTCTGTGCATGTGAATGGATGCTGTGGAGATTTTCTCGTAATTGATTTCTGTATCATATCCTAATACAACGAATTCGGGGTCTTCATCACGAGTCGATATTCCTACATTTTCCATCATCTCGCACATTCCCTCTGTTGCAATTGCCCAGGTTCTGGTAACCCCCTCTTTTTGTAGCCACGATAAGAGGTCATGAGTTGACAAGAGGACATCTTCAGGCGTACATGGAATATTCATCTTGTGTAATTTAGCCACATATTGCTCGACCGACCTAGATGAATTGTTAGACAAAAAGTACCGCTGTACACCCTGCTCTTCACAACGGGCGAGGAATTCAAGAGCGCCAGTGATTAGATTCCCACCAAGGTAAATCGTGCCATCTAGATCCAAGAATACGGCCTTTACGCCTTCTAATTTTGAATCCATGATATCACTTCAGAATAGTAGAGTTTTGACCATAAACCACTTTGAATGGAGGTTTTCCTGCGCCTCTTTACTTGCGATCATCTCGGTCATCATCTCTTGGATTACAGGCTTTCTGCTTGCTTTTCCTACGAACCAATTGAGTAGCCATTTGCGCCTACTCATCTTCTGCATCTTGAATGAGTTTGTTAATTCTGGACCAAGTGCGGCCCACAATTCTTCTTGGTACTCAACGCCACCTTTGTTTTCCATTACGTGCCTAGCAGCCATTTCGCCGCTAACCAAGGCATTTCCAACCCCTTCTCCAGAGAATGGGTCGACCAAACTTGCCGAATCTCCAACCAATAATGCTCCAGGGGCGTACGCTCTTCGGGGCTGATTTTTCTCGCCCTTTCTCGGGCTTCCAAACGGTAATTGCCAGCCTTTACTCGTTCCTTCAATCAATTCTGCATCAGCAAATCTCTCCTTGAATGATGGATGGTTTGCAATCACGTCTGCTTGCAATGTCTTGAGTTTCTTTTTCTGCTTGTCGAGCAGCCCCATTACCATTCCAATGCCGACGTTTACCTTTCCACCGCCTAATGGGAATAACCAGAAGTAACCCGGAACAACAGTGTCGACAAAGTGGATCTCGATATTTCCAGCGTCTCCCTCACAGCCCTTTACTCCCGACCAATATTCTCGGTATCCGCCGCAATAATGCATTCTGTCAACTAACTCTTCTTTGGCTAATTCTTTGACAATTTTGCGAGCTACCGGGCATTGATATCCACCTGCCCCAATGGTCCACGGTGCTGAATAGGTTCTCTTTTCGCCACGCTTCCCTCCAATACCGATTTCCACCCCAGTTATCTTTCCATCTTCATCGAATACTTCGGTAACCATCGCTCCCTGGATAACCGAACCTCGGTTTTCCAAAACTAACTCGGTTGCTCTGTGAAATAGTAACCAATCAAATTGCTGACGAGGAAGAGAATAACCAGCCTCTAGTCTCGCAACATCTTCTTCAGGGAGTGGAACGGTAACATCGGAACCGTTTGGAGATGAGAAAACGATTCCAGTTACCCTGAAATGGGGAGTAGCCTCCAAGGTTGCCTTGACGCCTAAAGCCTTGACGTGACTCAGCGATTTGCCACCAACAGCGTCTCCACAGATTTTGTCTCTAGGCCAAACACCTTTCTCGATTAACAGGACCTTTTTTCCTTCCATGGCAAGATAAGATGCAGAAGCAGAACCTCCCGGCCCACCACCAACAACAATGCAGTCAAACTCACTGCCAGAATCAGGAATTGGCCCTGTTTCAATCGGCTCATCCCAAAACCGCTCTTTCGCCATGCAGAGGACACGACACATCAAGCACAAGAGGGTAGTGGCGGATAGGGAATAATCTCGCCCGAATTAGTAACTTTACCGCCAGCATCAAAAGGAATCATCTCAGCGACCGAATATGGCCTCAAAGCGACAACAAGCTGCGCTCGGCCTGTTTTTTGTTACCCTCTTATGGGGTGGAACATTTGTTTGGATGAAACAAGCAGTGAATTCGCTTGATGACGAACTAACACAATACACTACTGCAGGTGTTGTAGGTGTGATTGTATGCTCAAGATTTCTAATTGCTTTTGTAGCGCTTCTGCCATTCTCTAGTGAGGCAAGACGCGCTTTGTTATCCAAAGAGGACTGGAAGGGCGGCCTTATCCTAGGAGGCCTAATGCTTCCAGGATTTGTATTACAGATGATTGGGATAAAATCGGTGAGCCCGTCAGTATCCGCATTCTTGACCTCGCTCTATGTTGTATTCACTGCAATTTTATCAGTAAAAATTAGCGACAGGAAACCTACTAGAATTATGGTGTTGGGTGTTGGATTGGCTACTATTGGTGCGGGATTTATCGACGGGCCACCACATATTGTATGGGGATTAGGTGAATTACTAACGGTAATTTGCGCATTCTTCTTTGCTCTACACATAATTTACACCGATAAGATAACCAAACAACTCAATCCGATTGCTGTCACTTCTACTTCATTTGCAGTATTGGTAGTTGGTGCAGGAACTATCGCACTAATCACATCGCGTGACGCGATGGTTTTCGAATCAGCGTGGCAAGAAGGAGTAATAATTCCACTTTTGTGCCTCGGATTATTCGGATCACTAGCATGCATACTTATGCTAAACGCATTCCAAAGGCATCTAAATCCAACACATGCAGCGATTATTTACTCATTTGAACCAGTCTGGGCTACTTTGTATGGGTGGCAACAAGGACTTGTTGAAATTTCGATTTGGCTGACGATGGGCTTGCTGTTATTGTTAGGAAACATCATTGTTGAACTCGACGAATCAAGCGAGGAAAGTCATCTCAGCGACGATGCAGGGCCCGAATAATCGTAGAATGAAACCATTGTTTGCGTATTTGCTATGCCGCCGACTTTTGACAAACCATCGAGGATTGCATCACCCAAAGAGTCCATCGACGGGCTGACCACTTCTATCAACAAGTCCCAATCTCCAGCTACCACATTACACCTCACCACGTAAGGGAACTTGCAGATTTTTTGAGCAATATCTCTTCTATCGACGTTTCCTCTTTCACACCTTGCGAAGATGAAAGCCCTCAATTCGTAGCCCCAAGCCTTTGCATCGATGTCTACCGTATATCTTCTAATGATGCCTTCACGCTTGAGTTTGACCATTCTATCATGCGTTGTCACCCTTGCGATACCCATTGCTTCTGCAATCGATGTAACAGAGGCTCTCGAATCCTGCTTGAGCAATTCAATGAGTTTCAAATCGTTAGAATCTAGCTTCATGAATTAACGAATAGGCGTGATATATTCAAGTATTCCGACATTTTGTCGGTAACTCCATCGGAAACGAAGGTATTTTCCGACATCCACGAATAAAATCCTGCGAATTGTTGATGTGCATCCTTCCCCACCAACCAACTGGAGATGGACATGGCCGACAAAAGGAAATTTTCAACCAACGCAGTTCACGCAGGTACGCAGCACATCGAAGGTGCAGTGAATACTCCGATTTTCCAATCCTCTACATACCAATTAACGGATGAAAGGTATGCTGGTTGGGCCGCAGGTGCACAGCACACTCTTCTCTACGCCAGACTATCGAGCGTAAACTCTGAAGCGGTTGTCGAGAAAATATGCGCATTGGAAGGAGCAGAAGATGGCGAGCTGTTCGCTAGCGGAATGGCGGCAATATCTACAACTCTGATGGGATTACTATCCCAAGGCGATCACATAGTAGCGAGTTCCGACGTTTACGGGGGAACATATGGCTTGATGACTGAGGAGTTGCCAAGATTTGGCATATCGACTACAATGGCCGATATGCAAGACCCAGCATCATACGAAGCTGCAATTCAAGAGAACACAAAGATGCTGTATATTGAAACAATCACAAATCCCGTAATCAAAATCTGTGACGTAGAAGCAATGTCAGCGATTGCGAAAAAGCACAACCTTCTGCTGGTTATCGACAATACGTTCGCATCGCCCTGGGGCTGCCAACCAATTACAATGGGGGCAGACTTAGTCATCCACTCCACAACGAAGTATCTTGGAGGTCACTCTGACATTATTGGCGGAGCTGTAGTTGGAAGAGCTGACTTAATTGCGGCGATGTTCATGAAGAAGGTACACTTTGGAGGATCACCGGACCCTCATTGTTGCTATCTACTTGAGAGGGGAATCAGAACACTTGCAGCGCGTATGCCTATTCACTGTGCTAATGCTGCAGAAATTGCGAACAGACTTGAAGCCCATGAAATGGTAGAATTAGTCCACCATCCGTCACTAGAGTCTCATAGGGACCATGAATTAGCAAAGAGAATCATTCCTAAAGGCACAGGGATGATTGCATTCACAGTCAAGGGTGGGGACGAAGCGGCACTGAAATTCATGCGCGGTCTAGAACTCATATTCGAAGCAACAAGCCTTGGGGGCGTCGAGAGTTTAGTAGAATGTCCATTCAATTCTTCCCACATGTCTATACCCGAACATGTAAGGATTGCAGCCGGATTGGGGCGCGGCTTTGTTAGAATGTCGATTGGAATTGAAGATGTGGAAGACCTTTGGAGCGACATCTCGACAGCGCTATCAAAGGTATGATCAAGGTAATTCTTCAATTTGTCCAGCGGATTTACGCAAATTCTCGAGACATGACTTGTAATCAACGTCTTCTCCTGAAACAAGTGCCTTACCCGCATTCCAAACTTCGATAGCAGCCGGGCTCCAAGCCCCACCCTTGTCCCTTGCATTGGTAGAAAATTGCCATTCTTGCCCGCCGGACTTTCCTGCTGCTACGAGCCAAGCCCACGAAGCAGATTCAGCATCGATGTCTTGTTTTTTTGCCAATGCCATCTTCTCTGCTTTGCCCATTCCTTCAACCAACCCTGTCAATGTTAGGTCGTGAATCATACCTACTGGACCAGGGACCTTTCCTTTCCTGTATGGGAATCTTTGGATTATGTCCGCCTTTGCTCTTTGCGCTTCGATGTCTTTCAAGAATTTACCAAACGCCCGCTTCTTGTTATGCTGGGCTGACCACAATTCTTCAGCCTCATCTTCAGGAATTCCTATACTGATCAGCCCAGCTAACCCATGGTCTTCCCACAATCCAGACAATACGTCATTACATGAGGTAGCAGCAATTTCTAGAGCGTCTCCGCTTCTTTCAACTGACTCTCCGCCTTTGGAAATTCTAATTCCAGAACCAGAAGCTTCCATCATTAGTTTCAGCGCCAACTCTTTTTCTGATGAGGAACCATTCAACTCTTGCACAGCATCCTCTGCATTTTCAAACCACTTTTCACCAACGATAACCCCTTCATCGAGATGGTGTAGGACTGCCAATTTGACGCGTTTTGAAATCGAACCCTCATTCAAAGTCAACCCCATCCAAGCGTCTAGAACTCTTTCCAGTGCTTCTTCAGATCCCTCACGGCTCGCCCCCTCAGGCGCCCATATTGCATCAGGAGTCATCACCGTTGAGAGGTTTGGTGGTAGCATAGACAAAGCGAGGTCATGGATGAATGAAGACTTACTTTTCACAGTCTCCAATTTGTCAAATCCGATTGCAACTTTACTTCCATCGATAAAATTCAGAACCAAATAACCGTCTTTAGTCATTTGATTTTCAGCAACTGATTCGAAATCAAGGCCTTCGGTTGCCCATACATTGTTCTGATTATTGAAATCAAATCTTGACCGGGACAGGACATCATCTAACCATCCATCCGGAATTTGTGGTTCAGGACCTGTGCAGACAAATCCTCCCTTCCAAGAGAAGAAGAAGTACCCTTTTCGAGCATGGTCTTCCCAGGGAAGCATTCGCAAAGTTGGCATATGGTGGTTCTGAAGGCCAGCTTGGTATGCAACTTTGCCATCACCTCTCCTTACGTATGAGGCCTTTCCAAAGGATTGGTGATTGTAGTTTCCAACAAGTGAAATGTCATCGTCATGGGCTGCCATCAGAGAACCAGCAAGCGCTTTTCCGACATCATCTCCGCGCTTCGCCATCATTCTCTTAGCTAGCCACTTTCTGTCATGGCGTTTATCTAGAATCTTCCTCAATTCTCTGAGAGTCTTAGTAACTGGGTCTGTTCTGCCCCATTTCAACTTCCCAGTCCATGTCATGGCAGGTAGGAGCGTTTCACCTTCTTCCAGTAATTTATCGAGATTCTTTCTCAATCTTTTCTGGGTATCGAGATTGGCTTGTTTAGTGCCACGCATGCGCATGCGCTGGCGCTTTTGGCCAGGAAACTCGACTTGTGCAGGCCTCGCCATCAGAAGGGCGGAGTAGCCGCCCCCTGTTCACTTCTTCCCCCATCGGTTAAGCGCAGATAATTCGACATCTCCTGGTTCGGCAGGTATTACCAAGCAGTGCAGGCGACCGGTTTCAGCATCAGATAATTCGCTTAATGGTAGATACGTGATATTTTGATCGGAGGTGCCCATATCGGTACAAAGTACAACCATGAGATTAGAGATATTTTCACATATTGCTTTACAAGCATCAACTTTCAATTTCTCTAGATTCGTACCACCCGGCAATTCATCCATAATATCAGACAACTTTTCTGCCATCAAAAACATCGAATTAGCGGCATCTGTTGGCTGCATTGGAATTTGACCACCCGTACCTTCACCAGTTGGATCGAGATCTAGTAATGCCAAGGTATGTAGCCCTTGAATACGATTTAGTGCTATGACTTCAAGCGGTGAAGTTGCAATCCATCCTCCATAGGGGTATGTCAGTGTAGTTTGTCTTCCAAATCGGTAATTCGACAACCCGATTGAACCAGTGACTAATCCAGTAATCGAGATTCCGTGAATAACAGTACATTCAACCCCAGCCTCACTAGCCTGTAGTTGCAAATCAACGTGAGTCGTTGCTTGAAGCGGGTCGCCAACAACGAGCAAAGCAACAGTCTCATTTTTCGCTAACTGCAGTAATTCTACAGGATCTTCAACCTCTGGCCGCATCACCCTTTGGATATCGCCAATTTCAGACTCTAACTCGGCTAAATCCTCGTCACTCCACAATGCAGTGTAGGCTTCATATCTCCTGTAATCTGCGTTTTTTGCAGCATTTACGGCGGCAACCGTCATTCCAGAAACTCCTCCAGGTCCCATGCCGATAAGTATCAATCCAGCCGCCATGCTCAAACCTCGGACTCCTGTGGGCACAGCGAAGAGCATGCGCCATTTGAGAGTGCCGAGCAGAGAAACTTCTGCATGGAGAGATAAATTATCCTCCAATGGTTGGCTTTCAGCGGGCTATGGTATCCATAATTTGGGTGAATACAGAGGAATTCCTCTCAATGAAGACGCACCTGATTTTTTCGAAGGTCTTGACATAGTTGAAATTGACGCAATAACCTCTGGCCCAAATCATTGGACAGAGAGATTAGACTCTGATTTGTTTGACTCTCGCAAGGAATTTTGGCCAATGAGCCATGACCAAATCGGCGACGTCATAATTGTAAAAATCCCAAAAGAGATTTCCCAATTCTCACAAGAAATTGCCTCAGCAATGCTGAGCCAACATTCTAGCGCTAGAATGATATGCGCGGATAATGGGGTTAAAGGCAAATTCCGCGTTAGGGATTTAGTAGTGATAAAGACAAGGTCAGACAACTCTACTCGAACCAAAGTAAAGGAGCACGGAAACGAGTTCTTTACCGACCCGGGATTGGTCTATTATTCTCCTAGACTTGCTACGGAAAGACTGGAAACGGTAGAAGTAGCGAAACAACTCTCTGAAAAACTTGGCAGGAAAATCTCGGTCTGCGACCCATATGCTGGCGTAGGCCCAGCTGTAGTTCCATTAACAAAAACTCCAGAATTTGTTGAGAATATTTTTGCGAGCGACCTCAATCCCGATGCAGCAGAATTGTTAGAACTAAATTTACCAAATAGCGTTACAAAATGCGCTGATGCTAGAGTATTATCAGAGGAATTAGGTGAGTGTTGCGATCTCCTTCTTGTGAATTTACCACACGAAACAGTAGACCATCTTCCACACCTGATAGGCCTGTTGAACAGGGGGCATGAAGTCGTCATTAGAGGTTGGGCAATTTTAGAATCGGATTTAATTTCAATAGCAGAAACAGAAATTCGCAAGCATTTGAGTGAATGCCAAATCCTATCTTTAGAAATCACACCAAAGAAATCCTACTCCTCGAGCATCTCATACGTTTCAATTGAAGCACATCTCATCAGGGATTAACTTCCGTTGAATTCATGAATAGGTAGCCACTGGGAAGATAACATGCAGACTAAGGTGAAATGCCGATGCGGAGCGGAAATTGACATTTCTGGAGTAACTCCTCGCCTTGGGGGCATAGATGTCTACTGCAAAGTATGTGGTACAGTGACAAACCACAAAATCGTTTGATTTGTTTGAATTTCTACTTTTGCGGCCGCACAAAAACAGTCATTCACGCCGGTTAGGCGCCCGCGCCGGGATTTGAACCCGGGTCGAAGCATCGACAACGCTTCATGATAGACCACTACACCACGCGGGCAGCAGCCCACCGTGTGACAACGCATATTTAAGCCGCGCTCTGTGGGCAAGATGGGGAGATGACGTGGCCGGCCCAAAAACATCAGCAGAGAAATCTAGAGAAGATGAAAAAAACGCTGCAGCAGATGATATGTTTGGCGGAGCATTTGGTGGACTACAAGAGATGGAAGTCCCCGAAACACCAACTGTTGAAGAGCCGGTAGAAGAATCACAACTAGAAGAATCAACCCCGGCCGAACTTGCAGAAAATTCCGCAACGGAAGAACCAGCTTCGGAAGAAACCACTCCTACCGAAGAGGCTGAAGCACCGCCTGAAACTACTGTAGAATCAGAATCTTCTGCTGAAGAAACTCCAACTGGACCGCCATCTGGCCCACCGAGCGGTCCTCCATCAGGACCCCCATCCGGCCCACCGAGCGGTCCTCCATCAGGACCACCACCCGGTCCGCCCAGCGGCCCTCCTTCAGGACCGCCATCTGGCCCACCGAGTGGACCTCCAAGCGGCCCACCGAGCGGTCCTCCATCAGGACCTCCATCCGGCCCACCTTCCGGGCCCCCATCAGGACCTCCATCCGGCCCACCTTCCGGACCCCCATCAGGACCTCCATCTGGTCCTCCAAGTGGCCCACCCGGCGGCCCACCGTCCGGCCTCCCTCCTGGTAATCCAGACATGCCACCACCTGGCCCTCCCGAAGGACTTCCAGATCCACAACCTACTTCTCAAAAGGAATCAGAGCCCGCTGAAAGCAGTCCTGAACCCGAAAATGTTGTTGAAGAACCATCCGCAAAAGAGGTAACAGAAGAGCCTGAAGTTGGTGCCACAGAAGCCGCTAATGAAGAATCAGATGCGATAGAGGAGAGTAGTGAACAACCGGCAGCAGAAGAGGAATCAGGTAAACCGCAAGGTGTGGAAGAACCTGCTACCGAATCATCTGCTGAAGAGTCGAATGAAGCACCTCCAGAAGCGCCTACTGAAGAAGCGGAAGACGCTGAAAACACTCCTGAACCAGACTCTGGTAACGATGCACCAAAACCCGTAATATCGAACAGAGCAAAGGCTGCAGAGAAAGAAGTAATCAAATTGTCAAATGAGGTACATAGCCTTAGAAAGTCACTTGCAGGAGCGGCTGATGTAATCGAGGATTTGGAAACTCAGCCAATGCCACCAGCAGTACTGGCATCAGACATTGTGGTCCCTGATCATTTGGTAGCGGACATCGCTCGCCTTGCAAGACAGTTAGACAGGGAACAACTTGTGAGAGCAAATATGGGTACGATTTCAATGCTACATCCCGGAATGCCAGGTGTAATGATTTCAACAAAGGATGGAACTACATTATCTAGGCTTAACGAAAGAGGAATCGTTGGAGGCAGGCTTGGACAAGGCGCACCTCAGAATGCACCAAGCGATTGGAGAGTTTTGGAAGTTCTGCTCGCAGCCACTTCACTTGAAACCGGCGGCCCAGCAGCATGTATACACATGATGGGCGCTTACACTACAACGGCAAGTTGCGAGAAAGATTTGATTCTATGTTCTCCAATCGATGAGGTTGGAAAGAAGATGCTAGGCAAGATTGTGATTGTTGATACTGATGATGAGAACCCAGACGATTTCTTGAGGCAGACTGCTGAAGCATTGAAGATGGGCGGTAACAAGTGCGTAGTAATACGTGGCCATGGAGCATACTGTGTAGGCGCAGATTTGGATGATGCATGGGCTAATGCGGCAATGCTGGAACACAGTATGAAGATTGTATTGCTAGCACGCCAAGCCAATTTGAAGGTTTGAGATTACTCTTCTTCGAATTTGGTTGACTCACCCATTTGGGAAGCGACGAACAAAATACCGAACAGCGATAGTACGGCCATAATTCCTGCCTTTGATTTGGTTGAAAGTTTGGTATCTGAAGTGGATTCTTTTGTGGTTGTGCTCTCATTTTCATCTGTAATGTGATGTGAATCATTGTGCATTTCATCGTGCAAGTCAACTTGAATGTCTACTGAGCCGTAACTGGTCTTCACTAACGTATCATTGGCATATGTCAAAAAAGTGAAATTCCAAACACCTGCAGAATTTAATGAGTTGAATACAAAATCGTATCTTGTATTGCAATTTTCATCTACTTTCGAGCCATTTTCATCAAGTTCACATTCGAACACCAAATCTCCAGACCTTGCAGTAGCGCCATCTTTCTCAATTTCGATAACAAGAGTTGCGTTTTCTGTTGTGTCTTTCATCCAAAACCAAACCGAATCTCCTTCTTTCAGTGTACCGTTTGGAATGTCAGCCGGCTGGCCTCCCTCTGAGTTCACAATCACTGTGTAAATCTGTAATTCATGGCCGACAACAGGGGATGCAAGCATCACGAGACATAGGGTAACAGCTAGTATGCGCATCGAATTTGCCACTCGACCCGAGAATAAATACAATACGGAGGAAGAGTGCCGCAGGTACATGAACAGCCAAGGGGTGGCACTGGGTATTTTCGTTGTTTTATTCGCATCGTCAATGACAGTTCTTCTGATTGCTGAAGATGAAGCGACGGATGTTCAAGACAATTCATCTGAATTCCATTTCGAAGACCCTTTGTTCCAAGGAGAGGGCCACAACCATAGTATTGCTAGCCAGCACGTTGCTGGAACCGATAATATCGAACAAATTGCCTTCAACCCGCTAACCTCGCCAGGAAACGCTGAGGTTTCCGTCGCTCGCTCTCCTGATGGCCGAGTGTACACATATCAAGCTGGGTGGAACGACATGCACATTGTTGATGTTACTAACGCCACAGACCCACAAGTTGTTGGAGTATACAACGACCCTAACACACAGGTTTTGGATGTTAAATATCTCGAGTACAACGGTAACGAGTACGTGATTCTACAGAATCAACTAGTCGACTCTGGCTATGCAGATCCAAACGTTGGAGAATGGAGCGACCCAATTCAGGTGTCCGTTACTCTAATCGATGTCACTGACAAGACCAATCCAACATACGTTGACTCTTGGTACGATGCAGACCACCCTAGTGGCCCACACAATTTGTACCCGCACATGATTGATGGCGAGTGGTATATTTTCGTAGCAAATCCAGATTATGAGCAATGTGACTCAGCGATTGGAGAAGCATGTGGAGGGGTTACTATTGCCCACCTGAACTTACAGGGAAGCGCAGCCCAAGTCGCTCCAGGTACACCGGGCTCAGGCTTTGGTCATACAATCATCAAAGTCGGAGAATATGAGGTAGCATGGGAGACGACTCGAGGCGGCTGGATTTACATTCACGACATGACTGTCCAGAAGTGGCCGGGAGAAGACACTGAAGACCCAAGGTATGGTCGCACATTCATTTACGGTTCTTATTGGGAAGCAGGACTAAGAATTGGCGATGTAACAGATGTTCCACACCCTGTAAATTCTCCAGAGTTGTATTCATTGATGGCTTCAACTTGCAAAGCAGGACAAGGCAACCCACTCATGTGTCGATGGAGAGCCCCAGAGGTTGGTTCATGGATGGACTTCCTCGACTTGGATGGCGATGGCCAACCAGATAGTGGGACCACAGGTAATGAAAATGGTGGAAGAGTGTCTTACATTCACTATGCAGAACCAGTTCCAAAGATGCTTGATGTATCTCACCTTGGACTTGGCGACAAACCTCGACATTACGTCTCTGCAGCGGTAGAATGCCTTGATTTGTATGTGGGAACAGGAATTGTTTACCTTCTTGACACAACAGAGTATTCGGAAGAAAATGGAAATTTCAGGTTTGAGATTACAATGACCAGAGATTGGGAAATTCCGTTTGCTGAAGACCACTGCTTTGGCTCAACCTGTGAACAAGACCCAGTTGCCGAAGAATGGTTGTTATTTAGTCCACACAATTTGGACACTGGATATTTTGAGACAACTCCGGAAACAGACCAATCACATGGCGGGACCTGGGATGCAAGATTGTACATTTCACACTATCATGCAGGACTGTGGATCGTAGATGTTGAAACACTAATTTCGCCTGAAGCTACAGACAGAATTGATATTCATTTCGAGGCTACAGTAGGTTATTACCTTCCTTCAGCAGATGCCGATGGCACAATTCTAGATAGCCAGTTTTACAACTTCAGTTGGGTCCCCTACCTGTGGGCAGTAGAATTCCATGAGGGCGTAATTTATGCTTCTTGCATTTCAACAGGCCTATACATTTTGCAGTTAGATATCGACCAGCCATACTTAGGCGAGCCGGTGTAATCTACAATGCAAATTAGTAGATGTTTCACGGCTTCCAATTTTTGTGTAATTCATAGACGGGGGAAGTAGCAGCCGGCTGTTCTTCCATCCTGTCAAGTAACCATATAACCCAATCAAAGGGGCCAACCTTTGCATCTTTTTGATTATCTGTAGAATTAAGCCACAAAGAATTCAACAACTTTGCAAGTTTTCGGATTCTATTATCAAGAATTGTAAGGTATGGTTGGTAGTATGACGATAGTATATCCAAAGACAAATGCCCTTGATACATCATCAGAGCATGACTATTCAGACCAACCAAAATTGCATTGATGGAATTTTTTTGTTCACGACTCAAAGAAAGCACCTCCTCTTGAGAAAAATCCTCTTTGAGATCGTTAGCTATGACACCCATTCCCCTTTGGACAAGGGTTGTGCTAAGGTGCTCAGCAATTCTTTGTGTTATCTCGCCCTTACGCGTTTGGTTCCATTCGAATACTTGCCTAAGTCCAAA
>JAYYDR010000086.1:0-7571 GCA_036160735.1 Thermoplasmatota archaeon | reverse complement strand
ATCAGTTCAAATTAGCCAAGATTGAAGGCGAATTCATCTGGCATAATCACCCTGAAACCGATGAGGTATTCATTGTGATTGAAGGATCAATGGTCATCGAATTTGAAGATGGTAAGGTTGAGCTGAATGAGGGTGAATTGTACGTTGTTCCCAAGGGAGTAATGCACAAGCCGTATGCAACCAGTGAGTGCAAAATTATGCTAGTAGAGCCTCGTGGTGTTGTAAATACCGGCGAGGAAGAAAGCGAATTAACCTCAAAAAACGACGTCTGGATTTGATCTATCTCAGAAAAAAGAGGTACACTATGAGTCCAACTAGTGGAAGAATTCCAAGCAATATTGAGATGAGCATTATTCTGCCCGGGTTTTTGTACGCTCCTTGAAGGTAAGTATCTACGAAACCACAGTTTTGACAGATTTCCATTCTCCTTCCGGGCGTATTGTGAACATGTATATTCGGGGATTTACATCTGGGACAGTGCCCGAGTTCCTTCATGATTTGAATTATGTATAGCCGGATTTCATACTTTGTGGAAATTTTGAGAAACAGCCGACTGATTGGCAAATTCGGCAAATTATCGAAGTTTGTTCAGTCGCGATTATGATAACCTGTATTGCTTAGGCAACCCTGCATGGGAGTCGTAGGCTACTTCACAGCAGAAATCGGTCTCTGGTCAGAACTTCACACCTATTCAGGTGGGCTTGGGGTCTTGGCAGGGGACCACGTCAAGAGTGCAGCAGATGCTGAAATTCCATTGGTTGGTGTCACTCTCGTATACAGAAAGGGGTACGGTAGGCAACATTTGGACAAAGATGGAGTTCAAACTGAGACCTACAGAGATCTAGACCCTGCAAATCACATGCAGGATACGGGAATGGAAATTTCACTTCCGCTCGATGGTGGAGAATTGTGGGCTAAGGTATGGAGAGCGGACATTACTGGAGTTAGCGGCCACGTCGTTCCTGTTTACTTCCTTGATACATTCCACCCCAAGAATTCTGAGAAGCACCTCGAACTCGGTCTTACTCTATATGGTGGAGATGACTGGGTTAGAATTCGGCAGGAATACCTACTCGGTGTAGGAGGATTGAGACTTCTTGACAAGTTAGGCCTAGAAGTCGATGGGCTGCACCTCAATGAAGGGCACTGTACTTTCGCTCTACTAGAAATGCTAGGCAAAGGCTGGAGCCGTGAACAATTGGCAAAGCGTGTTCTATTCACAACCCACACTCCTGTTCCTGCTGGTCACGACCGCTTTGAATGGGAGGCTGTGGAAGAGGTTCTAGGCGACCTACTTCCTGCTGATGCTAAGCAACTAGTAATCGATGCTGGGGACCCAGAAGAAGGTCGCAGAATCTCAATGTCTCATCTAGCAGTAGCTCTTTCAGGTCCTGTAAATGCTGTCAGTAATCTCAACGCTTGGGTTGCATCCTCAATGTTTGCAGACCATCACATCGCACCGATTACAAACGGAGTCCACCACATTACCTGGACCAGCCCAATGATGGCTGATTTATTCGATAAGCAACTACCTGGTTGGAGAGAAGACCCAACCAAGTTAGCTCACGCTGGAAAAATCCCTACCGAGGATTTGGCGGGGGCAAGGGACGTTGCTCGCAAGGTACTGAGAGAATTGGTACAGACCAGCACTGGAGTTAGACTCGACAAGAACAGATTGACAATCGGGTTTGCTCGCAGGTTTGCGACCTACAAGCGTGCTAACCTAGTTTTCAGCGACTTAGAGCGACTACGTGAAATCGGTGCTGGCAAGATTCAGTTCGTATTTTCAGGAAAGGCTCACCCTCGTGACGAGGGTGGAAAGGCGCTCATTAAGTCGATTTTTGATTCTGCAAAGGACTTAGAGAATGAAATCCCTGTTGCTTTCCTTGAAGACTATTCTATGGCAACAGGATTGGCTATGACCGGTGGAGTCGACATTTGGCTAAACAACCCAATTAGACCAATGGAAGCCTCAGGAACCTCAGGAATGAAGGCGGCAATGAACGGTGTGCCAAACTGCAGTATCCTCGATGGCTGGTGGCCAGAGGGCTGTGAACACGGCGTCAACGGCTGGGCTATTGGCGAGGCTGATGATGAGCGTGATGATGTTCGAGATGCAAAGAATGTACTCGATGTAATCGAGAATGAAGTTCTACCTGCTTGGAATGAAGGCGATGAGAAGTGGTGTGAAATCATGAGAGCATCAATCGCAACCTCTGCAAGATTCACTGGAGCGAGAATGATCAGTGATTATCTTCGTTTCTACGACTCATTTGAATGAACGCTAAAACGACTACTAGAACCATAACTAGCAGTATATTTCTAACCAAGGAGCCTGAGGATGATTCCGCTGAATCTCCACTATCCTCTACCTCATCACAAGGTGCACAGGAGACCATTGGACAGGGTTCTGAAATTGGAACCTCAAAGGTCTCTCCACAGCATCCGTCACAGGTTTGCATTTCTTCTTGTTGGGTTTGATTTTCTCCTGTAGAATTGTCTGCAGGCACCCCGGTGTTGTTACCTGCGGTTGAATTTCCGGATGTAGAATCGTTGCCTGAGTTAGTCTGATTTTCTTCAGCTTGGTTTCCTGAGTGAGCAAGAATTGTCACCGAATCTGCAAGAACAGAGAGTGTGCCACCAGACACTGTTGAATCTCCAAAGATTACCTCGTCGTATGTGGTCTGAATCTGATTTGCACCACCTCGGTTTAGTACAACTAGCAGGCTTTGTTCAGCAGTCGTCATCTCGTAAGCAACCATGTCTGACTCTACATGGTAAGTAGAGTAAACACCTCTGCGCAACGCCTCGTTCTCTAGACGAACGTTAGCAATTTCAGAAGTGAAATCCTTCAGGTCTTGCTGCCCATCGTTGAGATTGAAATCTAGCATTCTACGATTGTCAGGGTCTGCTCCACCATGCTGTCCAAACTCATCGCCCATGTACAGCATGGGTGCACCAGGCGTGGTCAGCAGCCAAGCAATTCCTTGCTTGGCGCTTTGGTATGAAGCAGATGAAGGAGTAGTCGGCCTAGCCTGTTCTTCCCATTGGTTGTACTGAGTGCCATCATTCTGAATTCTAGAAAGGTACCTAGATGAGTCATGACTTCCAAGATAAGGAACCATTACTGCACCGTCAACATACTGGTCTTGGCTACGGTTTGTCCAGAAATCTAGATGGTGATAATTCATATTTCCAGAAGTGAAAACATTGTCAACAACTGCGTGATACAGAACGAAATCTGCCTGTCCGTCAAGAGCGTCATCACCGATGTATCGATTGATTGTCTGGTATTGCTCTGCATTGTCTTCTAAGGAATGTCCTGACCATCCCATCGCAGTCTCTCCCTTCAGATAGAAATCGGTTCCAGTTGCCTCAAATCTCTCGTTGATTCTTGTTGCAAGATTTGTCATGGCGTGGTCATCGACGTGCTTGACTGCGTCTACTCTGATACCGTCCAAATCAAATGTCTCTGCCCACCACAATGCGTCCTCGATTATTTGCTCACTTGCATCACGATTCTTCCAATCTAAATCAGGCATGTAATCCATGAATAGACAGTCGAGTCTGCGCTCTGTCCAATCACAGAAATCTGTTCCACAAATACATCCTTGATTGAACCACTCTGGGTGCTCTTGAGCGTATACATGGTCCTCATGGACGTGGTTTACCACGAAGTCTGCCATTACACGCAGTCCCGCATCGTGAGCTGCATCTACCATCTCGGTAAGAGCCTCTTCACCACCGAACCGTGGGTCGACTTGTCTAGGCTCAATAGGCCAATATCCGTGGTAGCCGGAAACCATGTGCTGCCCGTCTGCTGCGATGTAAGACCCTGTAGGATTAGTGTTGAATGGAGAAATCCAAAGTGCATTTACCCCCAAGTCGTTGAAGTATCCAGATTCAATCATCTGTGTTACTCCTTCTAAGTCACCACCCATCCAATCTGCCTCTGCTTCTGCGCCACTAGGAGCGCCATCGTTGCTGGTGTTTCCATTTACGAAGCGGTCGGTCATTACCATGTAGATTAGAGCATCATCCCAAATGAAATCCGCATCAGGACCAGTCCAAAATACTGCCAGAGATTCTTTGCCATCTGCTGCTAAAGTGATACTGTGCTTGCCATCATCTAACTGAGTCAAATCAAGTTCCCAAGTATCCCCGTTCTGGGCGAAAGGATAGTTGGAATTAGGATTCTCAATACTGGATACAACCAACTTGTCATCGGTTATTTGATGGGAGAGAGATGGTGTTATGCCGACTCTGGCAATGGAATTCTCAATTCCGTCACAATAGCCTCGGTAAGTGTTTGAGGGATCGAAAATGTAGTTCCCATCAACTATGAATTTGTAGCAATATAATCCATCTGCCAAGTCCAATGTTGCTGACCAGATTCCACCAGATTCAGTCATAGTGGTTGGATTATCCCAGTCCCATTCACCTGCTAATTCTACTGTGCTAGCGCTTCCTGTCCAAGTGAAAAGAACTCCTTCCTCACTCTCTGCTTGAGCATATGGAATACTCATTGCTAGGAGTAAAACAACTAGAAAAATCGCCTTGCGCATTGGTATCAGTCCTTGAATAGCGTGTCTGCTGTCTCTTTGATATCATTTAGATGTTTGACCAAGAATCCCTTGACAAAATCGTTGGCTGGATTGTTGTATGCCTCCATTGGCGGACAGTGCTGCTGCAACTCACCCTTGTCTAGAATTGCGATTCTATCTGCTAAGGTCATCGCTTCGATTTGGTCGTGAGTTACGTAAATTGTAGTGCAACCCAACTCTTCGTGCAGGCGGCGAATTTCTCCTCGCATTTGATGGCGTAATTCTGCATCTAGATTCGATAGTGGCTCGTCCATTAGCAAGACCTTTGGTCGCTTGATTAAAGCACGACCAAGAGCAACTCTCTGCCTTTGTCCACCCGACAATTCCTTTGGCCGCTTGGATAATTCTTCACTTAGTCCAAGCATCTTTGCCATCTCGTCAACTCTCGATTTAATCTCTTCATGAGACAACTTTTCTTCTCCCTTCATTCGCTTCAATCCGAAGGATAAATTGTCGTGAATATTCATGTGCGGATACAATGCATAGGACTGAAAAACCATACCTAGACCACGTGCACCTGGCGGCAAGTCGTTGATTCTAGCATCGTCGATTTTGATTTCACCATCAGAAATGTCTTCCAGACCAGCTAGCATCCTCAATGTGGTTGATTTGCCACAACCGGATGGTCCTAGAAGAACAAGGAATTCTCCATCTGCCACCTCAAGGTCTAGTTCTTTGACGGCTTCAGTGCCGTCTTCATATCTCTTCGTTACTTTCTCATATCTTACTGATACCATGGAATCACCCCTTGACTCCTCCTGCTGACAATCCCTCGATGAGGAACTTCTGGAATAGGATAAACAAGACCACTACTGGCAGACTCACAAGCAAACTCGCTGCAGCGAAGTCACCCCACGACTGACCGGTTGAGGAAATCATGGATGCTAGACCAACCGGCAGTGTGTACATGTCGTTTGACGTGTTGAATGTTAATGCAAGCAAGAATTCGTTCCATGCTGCAAGGAAAGAGAATAGCGCAGTGACCGCTATAGCAGGAAGTGAAAGCGGTAAGATGATCTTTGCAAAAATTTCGAATCTATTACATCCATCAAGCATCGCAGCCTCTTCCAATTCTCTTGGCACGGTGTCGAAGAATCCCTTCAACATCCAAACACATAGCGGAAGAGCTGTTACCGAATATGCCATGATTAATCCAAGGTGTGAATTAAGTAAACCAAGCGACTTCATTACCATGAAATACGGTACGAGGATGATAATTCCGGGGAACATTTGCACCAGCAGGAATGAGAACATTGCTGGGTCTCTTCCACTGAATTTGAAGCGACTGAATGCGTAGGCTGCTGGAACTGCAAGAGCAAGGCCAGCAATCGTTGTACCGATTGATACAATCAGAGAATTTGTCATCCAAATCCAGAATTGGTCACCGCCAAGAATCTTCGAATAATGCTCGGTAGTAAACGAGTCTCCTAGGCTTCCACCAAGCGCATTTCCTGGAGATAGTGAAATATCGATTATCCAGATTACTGGCAGCAATACAATGAACGCAAAGTGTGCTAAAATCACGTGCTTTCCAATTCTCTGATATGCCGCAGCATGCTCTTTGTTTCTGGAAAGGCCTTTCTCTATACGACCGATTTCCATACGCTCTCTATTCCATCTCGAAACGTGAGGCGAGGAAATCCAGTACAGGGAAATGAACCCTGGAATCACAAGCCATGATTCCATCCAAATTACAAATCCAATCGGTGCTGAAAGTATTGAGAGAACTCCAATTAAGACAATACCGCCAGACAGGGCAAGTGACACGTCTCTGCGCCAAGACGTGGTTCCATCAGGCAGGCTATAGACTAACATGGACATCATTGCAATTCCAGCAAGGGAATACTGCATTCCATCGTCTCTAAGGTAGTCGAACAGAAGCAAGAAGATGTTGACCGCGACCGCTACACGAAGCCATGATGCAAGCGTGTAAATCTCCAACGGCGCATACCAATCACGCATGGTTCTTTCACCGCTCATGATACCGCCTCCGTAGCATTAGTCTGCTTCATGTAACGCCATGAGAATACAACAAGCATTGCAAAGATTACAACTGACCAAGCTGCCGCTAATCCATACTGCCCATCAATGAATGCTACATCATAGACATAGGTGATCAGAATATCAGTTGAGCCAGGCCCGTAAGTTAGGTTTGGACCACCATCAGTCATCAGATAAATCACGTTGAACATGTTGAATGTCCATATGAATCCAAGTAATGAAAGAGGGATTAGTGCGCTCTTCAAGTTAGGTAATGTAAGATGTCTAAATTGGTCCCAGTCACTGACACCATCTACTTCCGCAGCCTCATACATTTCACGAGGAATTGATTGTAATGCACCCGATAATGACATCATCATAAACGGTACACCTAGCCATATATTGACCAAAATAACAACGATTTGCGCTCCGGTTGGGTCTGCGAGTAGATTGAGGTCCGTTCCAAGCAAATCGTTGAGTAAACCGTCGGGCTGGAATATACCTCTCCAAATTAGAACTGAGATGTATGAAGGAATCGCCCACGGAAGAAGCATGATTGTTCTGTAGGCAACCCTTCCTTGGATTCTCCTATCGTTGAGAATTAGCGCCAAGAAAAGCCCAATTCCGATGTGGGCGATTACGTTCGATAGAGTCCAAATCAACGTAAATGCAGTAACCTTTAGGAATCCTTCAGCAGTGAATACCTCGACGAAATTTGCGAGCCCAATGAACGATTCATCACCGAGTTTCGTTTGGCTTGCATCGGTTACTGAAAGGTAGAATCCATAGAAAACAGGATAGAAAGTCAGCACTGCAAGAGCGACAAGGGCTGGTGCGATGTAGAGATGAGCACCTCTCGAAGATGTCTTCTTCTTGTCCTTCCATGCACCATATGAAAGTAAAGCAATCAGAGATAGGATGATAGATCCAATTGCAAACAGAACGCCGCTAGTTCCACCAGGTTCTGGTAAGATGTCCTCAACGCTA